>JANXVC010000451.1 GCA_025351925.1 Rhodospirillales bacterium
CCCGACCACACGGTGATCGCGCGGTTCCGCCAGCGTCATGTCGCGCGCATGCGGGAGGTGTTCCTGGCCGTGCTGCGGCTGTGCCACGAAGCGGGTTTGGTGCGGCTTGGGCTGGTGGCGCTGGACGGCACCAAGGTGGGCGCCAACGCGGCGCTGGATGCCAACCGCGCCGCGAGCAGCATCGACGAGCAGGTGACCCGGATGCTGGCCGAGGCGGAGGCGACCGATGCGCAGGAGGACGGCCAGTTCGGCGCGCAGCGTGGCGGCGAACTGCCCGCGGCTCTGGCGCGGCGCGGCGATCGCCTGGCGCGGTTGCAGCAGTGCCAGGACAAGCTGCAGCGCCAGGCGGCCGAGGCGGCGTCGCGACAGCAGGAGAAGATCGACGCCCGGGCTGCGGCGGAGCAGGCCAGCGGCCAGCGCAAGCGCGGCCGCAAGCCCAAGCCGGCTGATCCCACGGTCGATCCCGGTACGGTGGCCAACGTTTCTGATCCCGAGAGCGGCATCATGAAGACGCGGCACGGCTGGCTGCAGGGCTACAACGCCCAGGTCGTCGTCACCACCGGGCAGATCATCCTCGCCGCCGACGTGACCACCCAGGCCAACGACGTGCATCAGCTGACGCCCATGCTTGACCAAGCGCAGGCCAATGTCGCTTCGGTGGTGGGCCAAGATGCCGAGCTTGGCGCGGCGGTGGCCGACGCGGGCTACTGGTCGGACGCCAATGCGGCGACCGAGACGGACACGTGCGAGCTGTTCATCGCGACCCAGAAGGACCATGCGCAGCGTGCCGCTCTGCGCGATGCGCCGCCGCCGCGTTGACGCAAAACCAAGCATATGACAGCGCGCGAGCGCATGCAGCGCATGCAGCGCATGCAGCGCATGCAGCGCACCAAGCGCGGACGCGCCCGCTATCGCCAGCGCGGCGCCTCGGTCGAGCCGGTGTTCGGCCAGATAAAGGACCGCCAGGGTGCTCGCCGGTTCAGCATGCGCGGGCTCGCACGCTGCCGCGGCGAATGGCTGCTCGATGCCGCCGTGCACAACCTGCGCAAGCTACACCGGGACTCTGTCCGCCGCACGGAAAAGGCCACAGAACGAGCCGCGAAAAGGATGCAGAGAGCCGCATAAGGCGGCCTCACGCCTCATTCCGCACTTTCCCCACCCGTCAATCACCGATACGCCGGCAATCTCGCAACAGGCTCCGTATGGAAAGGAATGGCAAATGTAGGCGTAGCCTTTGTAGCTTATTGCATCTGCTGCAGACATAAATTTTGCCATTCGAGCATACGTGCATACACATTGCTAATAGTTATTTAATACACCTATTCACGCATCGTCCTAAGCCGAAACGTCTTTGTAATCTATAACTAAACCATCTCTAGTCTGTCACAGCGCGAGTTCTCATCTCGGCAGAAGGTATTCTGCCCAATAGCCTGGGAGTTCACAAAAATGGCTCGCCGGCGTGGTCGTCGAACAGTCTGGCGTCGCGGACGTAGCCCGAGAGCACCTGCATTGACTGGTGCCGGCTGACCTGCTGGATTTTCCACACGTCGGCGCCGGCCCGCGCGGCGGCGGTCACGAAGCCCGCGCGCAGGCTGTGCCCGGCGTAGCGCGCGGGGTCAAGCCCGGCTGCTGCGGCGCGCGCTTGCACGATGCGGGCCACGCCGTGGTCGGACAGCCGCGCGTCGCGCACCCGCCGATGCAGCTTGGTCGGCTCTCCATCGGCGGAGCTGGCGGACCCATGCTGGCCGTCCCCTCCAGTCGTTTTCCCAGCTGCCTCGCCGCTGGAACCCTGCCGGCCGCCGCCCTTCCGTAATGGCCGGAATACGGCGCCTTTGGTGATCCGGGCGGCTTCCAGTCAGGCCCGCAGGTGGGCGAGGGGGGTGAGGCGGCGCCCCTCGGGCACGGCGACGACGGCGCCCTCGCTCTCCTGGTCGGTCTTCGAGCGCCGGATGGTGACCCGCAGCCCCTTGGGCTCCCAGGCGAGGTCGCCGATGTCAAGCGCCACGAGCTCCGAGCGCCGGGCGGCGAGCGCCATGCCGAAGGCGATCAGCGCCCGGTCGCGCAGGGCCGCGAGGCTGTCGCCGGTGATCGACCACAGCAGCTGCATGACGACATCGGCGTCGGCGGCGAGCTTCTTGTCGGGCGCGCCCGTGCGCGAGCGGCGGATGCCGGCGAGCACCTCGGCGACGACGGCGCCGCCCTCGGCCCGGTGCGGCGCCACGAGGCCGGCGCGCTTGTGTGCGTGGGCGATGGCGGCGAGCGCGCGGCCGACCGAGGGCAGCGCCAGGCCGCGCAGGCTGAGGCCTGACAGGTAGACCGCAACCAGCGCCGGGTTGGCCGGCAGCGCCGGGGCGTTCCGTGCGTGGCACCATTGGGAAAAGCGGCGCCAGTCGGCGGCGTAGGCGCGCCGGGTGGAGGCGGCGCGCGACGCATCGACGAAGCTGCGGGCGCCGGCAAGAGCTTCCGCGGACAGTGCCGGCGGGGGAGGGAGCTCGGCCTCGGCCGCCGCTATAGGCGTCGGCACGACGTCGAAGGGGGTCATTGATCGACATTGCGGATAGTTTTCATTGCGGTCAAATCCCCTCCAGGAGTCCCTCTCACCGCGCGGCCAAGATTTATATCGGACGCCAGCATGGGCGCCCGCGTAAATCTAATGCCTTGTTTCCATTGTCGGCCATTGGCCGAGGCGGGTGAAGTCGATGTTCGGCGGCAAACTACAAGCGCCGTTTTGGACGGCAGCCTTGGCACTGATTAAGCAGGCTTACCTTACCGCCTGACCTATTAAAGAAACTTGGTTCTTCCTTTAATAACGCCCGCCCGTCACTCAGAGTAGATGAGCAATGTTGCTCCTCCCAACATGCGTCTCGGCCGCTTCGTTGAAACGGCGGCGGGGGAGGGGGTACGCGCCTTTGTCCCGCTCTCGCTCCCGCCCTCACCAGCATGTTCCCGCCGATCAACATCTTGGACCTGATCAACCGCTTGGTTTTGGCAGGACTTGCGCCAACATGTATAGCCTGCGCCTTCGGACAAACGTGGTGCTGGCGCAAAAGGGGCGCTCCGGCAAATCCACGCAGTCTGATCCATATGATGGTGGCTGATTATCAAACAACTCGCTATATAGTCAGCTAGTCAGCTTAAGGCGAACCCGTGTCGCACTCCACCAAACAACCGAGCGTCCCAAAAGGGCAGCGACCTCCAACACAGGTTGGTGCCGCGTGGAAGCTTGAGGACGCTAAGGCCCGCTTCAGTGAGGTGGTGCGCCGAGCCAGGACCGAAGGGCCTCAGCATGTGACGGTGCGCGGCCAGGAGGCCGTCGTGGTGATCACGGTCGAGGAGTTGAGGCGCTTGCTGCCCGCCGTGGCGCCGGACCCGCCGTTGGTC
>JANXVC010000465.1 GCA_025351925.1 Rhodospirillales bacterium
GCCATGTCGCGCCGGCCCAGGCCAGCAGGCCGGTGGCGATGATCGGCGCAAAGCCGCCGCTTAGGGCCGCTGACACCTGGCAGCCCAGCGACGCGCCGCTGTAGCGGGTGCGTGTGCCGAACAGCTCAGGCATGTAGGCCGCTTGCGGCCCGAACATCAGGCCGTGCGTCAGGCTCATGACCACCACGAGGGTCAGCACGACAACCGTGGGATCGCGGGTTTCCAGCAGCCAGAACACCGGAAAGGCGAGCGCCGCGGACAGTACGGCCCCGGCGACATATAGCGGCTTGCGGCCGACCCGGTCCGACAGCGCCCCAAACAGGGGAATGGTGACAAGCTCCGCCAGCGCCGCGAGCAGGATGCCGTTCAGGATCAGGGTCCGCGGCAGACCCAGCCTCGTCGTGGCATACACGATGGAGAACACGGTCAGCACATAGACCCAGGCGACCTCAGACACTTTCATGCCGACGGCGATCAGGAAAATGCGCGGCTGGCGCAGCAGCACGTCCAGCAGCGGCGCCCGGGCGACGCCGTCCTGCTGCACCCGCGCGAAGGCCGGCGTTTCCTGCAGCCGCAGGCGGATGAACAGCCCGACCCCAATCAGCACGACGCTGAGCAGGAACGGCAGGCGCCAGCCCCACGCCAGGAAGTCCGCCTCCGCCATGGCCTGCGACAAATAAAGGAACGTGCCGGTGCTGGCGGCGACGCCGAGCGGGAAGCCGACCTGCACCAGGCTGCCATAGAAGCCGCGCCGGCCAGGCGGCGCATGCTCGATTACCATCAGCACGGCGCCGCCCCATTCGCCGCCGATGCCGACGCCTTGCAGCAGGCGCAGCGCGATCAGCAAGATGGGCGCCCAAACGCCGATACTGGCATAGGTCGGCCGGCAGCCGATCAGGAACGTGCCGGCGCCCATGATGAGCATGGTGAGCGTCAGCATCGTCTTGCGCCCGGTGCGGTCGCCGAAGTGCCCGAACACGGCGCCGCCGAGCGGCCGGGCCACGAAGCCCACGGCGTAGGTGCCGAATGCGGCCAGCGTGCCCAAAAACGGATCGAAGCTCGGGAAGAACAGCTTGTTGAACACGAGCGCCGCGGCGGTGCCGTAGATCAAGAAGTCATACCACTCGACCGTCGTGCCGATCACGCTGGCCCAGACGATGGCCCGCATCTGCGCCGAACGCTCTTGTGCCGTCCGGGCGTCAACACCCAGCCCTGCCGCTCCGACTGTCTGCATCAGCCTGTCCTTCGCCCTCGGCACCACAATGGAGCACTATCGATTGATTTGGGAGGCAACCGGCGTGCCAGGAGATCAGCTCTGCCAGTTGGCCGCGTCACAGGAAAGGATCTGCCGCCGTCCGATGCGGAGTAATACGCGTCACCGATCCATAGGCGATGCTGGCCTGGATCGCGTCGAGGATCGGCACTCCGAGCGCCACGTGCAGCAGGCAGCGGATCGGCCCGGCGTGCGTCACGACCAACGTGGTGTCGGCCGAGCTGGCGATGCCGGTCCAGGCGCGGCGGATGCGCAGCAGCACATCGGCGACCGACTCGCCGCCGCCGGGATGGTAGCGCAGCGGGTCGGCAGCCCAGGCGTCGATCTTGGCGCGCGGGATGGCGGCCCAGGGCTGGCCCTCCCAGTCGCCGAAATCCATCTCCGCCAGGCGGTCATCCAGGCGCAGCGGGGCGCCGGTGCTGGCGGCGACCGCGCGGGCCACGTCCTGCGCGCGGGCGAGCGGGCTCGTGATAATGCGCTCGATCGGGTCGCGGGCGGCGGCGATCAGCGCGGCGGCGCCGACGGCGGGGGGCTCGGCCAGCTCCACATCCAGCCGGCCGTAGCAGATGCGGCTGCCGACGCGCGGACGCGGATGCCGGGCCGCGAGGATCAGGCCGCGTGCCATAATGCCACGAGCAGGATGGTCAGCTCCGTCATCTGCTGCACGGCGCCGAGGCCGTCGCCGGTATAGCCGCCCAGCCGGCGCCGGAACCAGCGCGCCATGACCCAAGCCAACCCGGCCGCGAGCAGCAGCGCCGGCGCCGCCCGGCCTCCCAGCGCGAGCATGGGCAGCATGCCGCACACGCCAGCGACCGCCAGCTCCGTAGCGCCGATCCCGCCCGCGACCGGCGCCGCTTTGCCGTCGGCGCGTGCATAGGGCAGGCCGGCGAGTACGCAGACCACCAGGAGCCGACTGCCGGCTTGGCCCGCCACCAGCGCTGGAACCGCAGCTGGCAGTGCGGACAACGCTGCCACCTTCAGGCCCAAAGCGAGCGTCAGACCCGCAGCGCCATAGGTGCCAAGGCGGCTGTCCCGCATGATGCGTAGCGCGTCCTCGCGGTTGACGCCGCCAAACAGGCCGTCGAAGGTATCCGCCAGCCCGTCCTCGTGCAGTGCGCCGGTCAGCAGCAGGGTCGCGGCCACCGAGAGCAGCGCCGCAGCGGGCCGCGGCAGTCCGGCGCTCGCCAGTTCCAGCACTGCCGCCCCAATGAGCCCAACGCCGATGCCGACCAGCGGGAGGTAGCGCATCGCCCGGTCGAGCTGGTCCGGCCCGTGCCCGACCCATGCCGGCACTGGCACTCGCGTCAGGAACTGTACTGCCGTCAGCACCAGGCGCCATTCCCGCGGGATCACGTGACGTCCCGCAGCTCCGCCATGTCGGACAGCACGGCCGCTGCGGCGCGCAGCAGCGGCAGAGCCAGCGCGGCGCCGGAGCCCTCGCCGAGCCGCATTCCGAGGTCGAGCAGCGGCGCGGCGCGGAGATGGGTGAGCATGGCGTCGTGGCCGGGTTCGGCCGATCGATGGGCGAACACGCAGGCGGCGAGGCAGCCGGGCCGCATGGCATGCGCCAGGACCGCCGCCGCCGTCACGATCACGCCATCGACGACGACGCAGACCCGGCGCTCGGCCGCACGGATGATCGCGCCGGTCAGCATGGCGATCTCGAACCCGCCGTACTCCGCGAGCGCATCAACCGGTCCCAGCCTGGCCGGCGTGCGGGGGGCGCCCTCCGCAACCACCGCCCGCTTGCGCGCCAGCCCGGCGTCGTCGAGCCCGGCGCCGCGGCCGATCAGCGGATCGAGCGCCAACCCTGCAACTTTATGCACCAGCAGCGCAGCGCTCGCGGTGTTGCCGATCCCCATTTCTCCCAGCGCCAGCACGGTGCAGCCCTGGTCCGCCAAATGGTCAACGACGATGCCGGCCGCACGGAAACACGCCTCGACATTGGCCGGCGTCATGGCCGGGCCATGCACCCAGTCCTGCGTGCCCCAGCCAATCTTGGCCGCGACCAGGCCAGCATGCGCCGGCAGCTCGGCCGCGACGCCGGCGTCCACCACCAGCACGCGGGCGCCGGCCTGCTCGGCAAACAGGTTCACCGCCGCCCGACCGGCCAGATAGGTCCGCACCATCGCCGCAGTGACGGCGGAGGGATATGCCGAGACGCCGGATGCGACGGCGCCATGGTCGCCCGCGAACACCAGCACCACCGGGTCCGTAACTTGCGGACGCAGCGTGCCCTGGATAAGGCCGAGCTGGATGGTCAGCTCCTCAATGCGGCCCAGCGAGCCGAGCGGCTTGGCCTTTTCGTCCAGCGCCCGGCGCAGATCATCCCGGAGCGTCATCGACTGAACAGGCGCCCCCAGAAGCCGGTCGCCTCGGCGCGTCCATGCGTCACGTGCGGGCGGCGGGCTGGCGGGCGCAGGGCGCTGCTGATCATGTGGCGCGCAGGATCAGCGGCGGCGATGCGCTGGCGCTGGAAGGCCAGGATCGCCGCGCTGTTCTCATCGAGCGCCGTGCCGTCTAGACTGGCAGCACGGGCCTCCGCGGCGGCGTAGTCCCCTGCCCGGCGCAGCATGTCGATCAGGCGCAATGCGTCCTCCGGCCCCCCAGGCTCCCCGAATA
>JANXVC010000520.1 GCA_025351925.1 Rhodospirillales bacterium
TTGACGAGCGGCGACTGGAAACGGAGCAATGGTCCACGGAACTGAGGCACCGGCACAAGGCGAAAGCCGCCGGACAACGGCTACTCCTCGGGACCTACCGCCACCGCGCCAGTCGTCGACTCTACTGCTGGTGCCGGGCGGCAGATGATGCACGGCGATGTCGATGCCCAACTCGTCGGCAAGGCGCTGCAGCTCGCGCTTCCACAGCCGCAGGCGCGAGCCGTTGCTGCCGCCGCCATCGGCGGTGATCACCAGCCGCGGGGACCGTCCAGAGATTGGGGGGATAGAGACGGGAACGGTAAGACCAGCTGCGCCGAGGCCGGCTGGGAGAGCGTTGATGGGGTTGATGCTGCAACTGGTCGAGACGGGAGCTGACACTCGGGGACGCGGCACCGACGTGATGGAGATCAGCCGGCCCCGCGACCTTCGTGACATCGCCAACCTGGGGCTGACGCTACTTGAGGCCAAGCAGCTGCTGGCCCGTGTCCAGCAGGCGTTCGTCGCCGTGCAGGTCCGCGATCACGCAGCACTACGGCCGGAGTGCTCGGGCTGCGGGGCGAGTTGCCACGTCAAGGACTGGCAGTCGCGTCAGGTCGCGACGTTGTTCGGCACCGTGGCTGTGCGGCTGCCGCGGTTCCGCTGCCCGGGCTGTGGGCGCAGCGAAGCCGGTGTCAGCTGGCCAGCGCATTGCCGCTCGACCCCGGCGCTGGATCAGCTGCAGGCGCACCTGTCCGCGTTGATGGCCTACCGGGTCGCAGCTGGCGTGCTGGCCCGCCTGCTGCCGGTCGCGGCTGGAACAAGCCACGAGACCTTGCGCGGCCGCACGCCCAAGATTGGCGAGCAGCTGCGCCACGTTGCCACGGCCATGCCGGAGCCAACGCCAACGGCGGCAGCGTCGCCATCGGCGATCACGCTCAGCTTGGACTCGACCTTTATCCGCAGCTGCCACGAGGGCGAGAGGCACCTGGAGGTGCGCGTCGGCAACGCTGAGATGCCCGAGGGAGGCAGCCGGCAGGTGTTCGGCGCTGTTGCGAACGCCGGCACCGACATCGTGGCGCTGATCCGGCGCACCCTCGACGCCCTGGGCCGCACCGGCGACACGGCGCTGACCGCGTTCACCGACGGCTGCTCGGGCCTGCGCGCCATCCTGGCCGCGGCCGGGGTCACGGGTCCGCCCAGTCTCGACTGGTTCCATCTCGCCATGCGCTTGCAGCACGCCAAGCAAGTGGCGGAAGCCTTGCCTGCCGACGATCCCAATCAGCAGCAGGCGAAAGCGGAGATCGTCGCCGACGTCGAGCGGCTGCGCTGGCGGACCTGGAACGGCAAGGCCAAGGATGCCCAGGTCACCCTCAAGCGCCTCCGCACGCTCCTGCCGACCTTCAAGGGCAAGCCCATCCGCAAGCTGAAACGCGCCATGCGTGCGGTCGACCGGTATCTGCGCAGCCAGAGCGCCTGGCTCATCAACTACGCCGAGCGATGGCGCGCCGGCCTACGTGTCGGAACATCGCTCACCGAGGGCACGGCCAACTTCCTGGTCAACAAACGCATGGCCAAGTCGCAGCAGACGCGCTGGTCCCGACGCGGAGCCGACCTGCTGCTGCAGGTCCGCTGTGCCGTCTACAATGGCGCACTTGGATCCGGCTTCGGCCAGCTATTCGAGCCAGCTCCCAGTTCAGGACTGCACTGGGCGGAGGCGGCGTAGTCCCCCCAACTCTTGGACTGTCCCTCGGTCGCCTGCATCGTCGTGCAAAGGGCGCTGGCCAATGCCTGGCTCGAACTGCGCAATATCAGCAAGAGCTACGCCGCACGGCGCGGAGCCGGGCGCACGCTGCGCGCGGTGGCCGGCGCGAGCCTCACGCTGGCGCCTGGCGAGACGTTGGGCCTGGTCGGCGAGAGCGGATGCGGCAAGTCCACCCTTGCCCGCCTCGCACTGCGCCTGATCGAGCCGGACGCCGGCACGGTGCGCATCGCCGGGCAGGACTTCACCGGCATCTCCGCCGGGGAGACGCGCCGCATGCGCCGGCGGGTGCAGATCGTGTTCCAGGATGCGTTGTCCTCGCTCAACCCGCGCATGTTAGCGTGGTGCATGTGTGGACGGCCCCTGGAGCGCAAGGGGTTTTGTTTGATCTGGCTTACGGAACGAGTGCGGTCATGTGTCCGGCCTTCAACGCGGCTGCATGACCGCTGGCCCAGATGGGTTTCGCCGAACAAGCCCCAAACATGGATGCGGCATCGAGATGCCCTTGCACCAAACGGGGTGTCCTGTTCGTCGGTTCGACCGTTTGCCATCTCTACGGTTGCCCTTTTGCTCCTCGGCGACGACGAACGGTTAGGCGGCTTGCGGCGTGCGCCGGTAAGCCGTGCCATTCGCCATCATGGCCCACAGAGTGCGGGCCATCTTGTTGGCCAGAGCGACCGCCGCCACTTTGCGCGGCCGGCGCTCCAGCAATTGCAGCAGCCAGGGGCTGGCAGTCTTGCTCCCTGGCTTGGCATGGCGGATCACCGCCATAGCTCCCACGACCAGGAGCTGCCGAAGCCTCTCATTGCCCGCCCGGCTGATGCCTCCAAGAGACTGACGGCTGCCGGTGGACCGCTCCTTCGGCGTCAGGCCGAGCCAGGCCGCAAAGTGGCGAGCGGATTCGAACTGGCCCGCGTCGACCTTCATCGCCACGGTGAGCGCCGTGAGCGGCCCGACGCCGGGGATCGCCGCCAAGCGCTGGCTGACCGGGTTGGTCTTGTGTTGCACGGCAAGGCGCCGATTGACCTCTGCCAGCTGCGAGTCCAGCTGCGCGATGACCCGGCCCAGTTGGGCCAGCGTCTGCTTTGCGGCCTGCGGCATATCGGCATCAGCGATCCTCCTCAACAGCGGATCAACCTGCGCAATGCCTTTCGCCGCAATGACGCCGAACTCTGCCGCATGACCACGCACGGCATTGACCAGTTGCGTCCGCTGCCGCACCAGCAGGTCCCGGGCACTCAGGTCCATTGCCTCGGCCTGCGTCTCGGCAGACTTCACCGGCACAAAGCGCATGGTGGGGCGGGAGGCCGCCTCGCCGATCGCCTCCGCGTCGTTGCGGTTGTTCTTGCCGCGCTTGACGAACGGCTTGACGTATTGCGGCGGGATCAACCGCACCGTATGGCCCAGCTCTTGCGCGAACCGGCCCCAGTGGTGGGAGCTGCCGCACGCTTCCAGCACCACTTCAGTGGGCGAGGTCCTGCCGAGAAATGTTTCGAAGCGAGCCCGGGTCAAATCCTGGCGTAGGATTGGGCGACCGTGCTCATCAACTCCGTGCAGGGTGAAGACGGACTTGGACGTGTCAACGGCGATGCGCTTAAATTCCATGTCGGACGGCTCCTCTGTTGGACGCTATGACAGCTCCAATCTTGGCACATAATGCCGTGGGGGCCGTCCACCCCAACATGGATCGGGCGATGGTGTTGAGGAGT
>JANXVC010000067.1 GCA_025351925.1 Rhodospirillales bacterium
TAGGCCAGTCACCCGATCCTTAACCGTCACGATCACACCAAGGGGCCAGCCGCCTCGCTCCGCTTAATGCCGCACAACCGACCCGACTATCCAAGCCTAAATTCCAACCCCCGGCCGTACCGAAGTCGTTGACACGTTCCGTAAGGCTTCCCGCGCAGCTGCACGATGCTCATGTAGCTGGCGTCCATGAGGGCTACGACATCGGGGCGGATGTGCCCGACGTAAGGCGCCTGCCGTTCGGGGATGCGCTCGCCCCACCCGAGGTCACCGAGCACGGGACGGCACTCCCCGAAAGTGCTGGTATGGCCTGACCGGGAAGGCGCTGACCGATGAGCCGCCCCAGGTTTGGCTGTCGAGCGCCGTGCCGCTGGTGCGGATGTCGGTCCACCAGACGCGGGTAACGTTGTAGTCATGCCGGACAATCAGGACGGCAATCGGCCAGATCGCGACCATCACCAGGGCATACCACCACTTGATGACGAGCAGCTCGGAGGTGGCGACGATGAGGACGGTCGCGATTTCGAGCGGAACGCCGCCAGCCCACAGCGCGGGCCGGGTTTCCGGCACGTTGACGTCATGGAGCTTGAGCGGCGCTTCGTCCATGGTCAGCCGCCGATCGTGACGGTGCCCGTGCCGATGGCGACGGCGTTGATGGCGGCGCCCGCGGAGATCATGGCGATCTGTTTGACGTGGAAGTGCATCATCAGGAGCATGAAGCCGAGGGCCGCGACGCCGAGCACGATGATGCCTTCCAGGGCGTTGCCTCGGAAGTAGCTCTAAACGGAGGCGAAGATGCCGAGGCCGCCACCGCCGCCGATGGCGGCTTGGGCTTGCGCAACTGCAGTCCTGATTACAACGAAGGCGAAGGCTAAGGCGAGGGTAGTTGCTTTCACGGGGTGTTCTCCTGTGATGTTGCTTCGGTGATTGACAGCGCCGGGGTCGATGGCTCGGGCGGCGGTGTCTGCGTCTTGCGTTCGAGCCATTCCTGATGCGCCCACAAATCTCAGGCGGGCAGTTCTGTCGGGTCGGGCGGCGGCTGTTCCGATGCAACGGAGGTGGGGCTTGCCTTGACGGTGCGGAGCCGGGACAAGACGGCCTCGACGCTGGCCGTGTAGGCTGCGCCGCGGTCAAACGAGCCGCTGTTGAAGCGCGAGTCAGCCATTGCCCAGGCCGCAGCCTCGAAGTCGCCGGCCAAATGATAGTATGCCGCACGGATGGACGCGCACGCATCAAATGCTGTCGCAGGCGTTAGCCTGTCGCGTTGCAAATTACTGGCATTGATGCCGACTAGGGCGTGTCTGCAAACGCCGGACGTTTCGGGTATGTGATCCCATATTGATGGGGTGAGACGAAGAGAGTTGATGGAAACGCAATGGCGGCGTTTGCAGCCGTTGCTGCCCCCTGAGAAGCCCTGGACAGGGCGGCCCAATGTGGACCACCGCCGTATTCTGAACGGCATATTATGGGTGCAACGGACAGGAGCGCCCTGGCGCGACCTGGCGCTGCACTATGGTCCGGTCGGCACGGTCTCGAGCCGGTTCTATCGCTGGCGAGCAGCAGGGGTCTGGGATCAGGTTCTGCTTGCGCTGCAGGCCGAGGCCGATGCCCGGGGCGAGGTGGATTGGAACCTGCACTTCGTAGACGCGACCGTCATCCGCGCCCATCAGCACGCGGCTGGCGCGCGCCGGGACAAGGCTGTCGGGGATGGGGCAAACGTCGAAGCGCTGGGACGCAGCCAGGGCGGGTTCTCGACCAAGCTGCACTTGCGGGCCGAGGGCGGCGGCAAGCCGATGGTCGCCGTGCTGACTGGAGGCGAGCGGCATGAGCAAATCGCGTTGGAAGCGCTGCTGGACAACGGCGCGATCCGCCGCCTCGGTCGAGGCCGTCCTCGGCTGCGACCGGGGCGCGTGGCCGGCGACAAGGGTTACAGCAGCCCGACAGCCCGAAACCGCCTGCGCCGGCGACACATCCAGCCGGTGATCTCGAGCAAAAGCAACCAGCGTCGCCAACCCCGCTTCGACCGTAAAGCCTACCGGCCGCGCAACCGCATCGAGCGCCTAATCAACCGCCCCAAGCAGTTCCGCCGCATCGCAACCCGCTACGAAAAGCGCGGCATCAACTACCTGGCCATGGTCATGCTCGGTATGATCCTGCTCTGGCTATAGCCGCCGTTTGCAGACACGCCCTAGGAGAACCGAGATGGGGACCATCAGGATGTCTGGGACATCCGCGATGATGGGGAGCGATCGGCGTTAAGCTGGATGGGTGACACGAGCTCCGAATCGAACGAGATAGGTCATTTCAACTTCTCCATCCGCCGACACCGAAGACATCCTGATGGTCCCCTGACACAGGGGCTGGACAGCAAGGGAGGGCAGCTAGAGTGATCTCGCCAATCAACCCGCGGTTACTCAAGTGGCGGCCTGTGACAAAGGTGTTGGGTTGGAGCCTGATACCTGGCGATGCAGTTTGAACCCCTTGGGGAAAGGCATCGGATTTCGGCTGAGCAGGTGAAGGCAGCGCCGCCGCAAACGTAAAGACGTCCTCAGTCCGGCTGGCTTAGGGCCTGAGCTGAAACAACCGAATCTCGATTGTGGGTAAGAATCGGTTAGCCGGTCGTACTAGCTTGGCGGGGTGATTGACACTGCTGCCATCAAAGCCCGCTTTGAAGCGCTTGCGCCATTTCTTGGGGAGCGCGACCGGCGTCTATGGGCTGCCAGTGCGGCCTATGCTGCGGGGCGTGGCGGTATTTTGGCGGTGTCGGTGGTGACGGGCATTGCTCGCAGCACGATCGGGCGCGGGCTTGCGGAGCTGGGCTACGGCAAGGACCAGTTCCCCGGCCGCATCCGCCGCCCGGGCGGCGGGCGCAGGCCGAAAACCACGACCGAGCCTGGGCTGCTGGAGGCGCTGGCCGAGTTGGTGCAGTCAGCCACGCGCGGCGACCCGGAGGCGGCTCTGCTCTGGGTCAGCCGAAGCCAACGCTGTCTGGCCCGTGCTTTGGCCGAGCGTGGCTTCAGCGCCAGCCAGAAGCTGGTCGGGCGGCTGCTGCGGCGCTTGGGCTTCAGCCTGCAAGCCAACAGCAAAACCCGGGAAGGCACGCACCATCCGGATCGTAACGCGCAGTTCGAGTTCATCAATGCCCAGGTGCAGGCGTTCCAAGCCGCAGGCCAGCCTGCCATCTCGGTCGACACCAAGAAAAAGGAGTTGGTCGGTGACTTCAAGAACGCTGGGCGTGAGCTGCGCCCCAAAGGCCAGCCCGAGCCGGTCCGGGTGCATGATTTCGTCTTGCCAGAACTCGGCAAGGTGGCACCCTACGGTGTCTACGACATCGCGGCCAACACAGGCTGGGTCAACCTTGGCATCACCAGCGACACCGCCGCTTTTGCCGTCGAGAGCATCCGGCGCTGGTGGATTGAGCTCGGCCAGCCCCGCTACCCCGGTGCCAAGCGGCTGCTGATCACCGCCGACTGCGGCGGCAGCAATGGAGCACGCGTGCGGCTATGGAAGACCGAGCTGCAGACGCTTGCCGACCAGACCGGACTGTCGATCACCGTCGCGCACCTGCCGCCGGGCACCAGCAGTAGAGTCGACGACTGGCGCGGTGGCGGTAGGTCCCGAGGAGTAGCCGTTGTCCGGCGGCTTTCGCCTTGTGCCGGTGCCTCAGTTCCGTGGACCATTGCTCCGTTTCCAGTCGCCGCTCGTCAAACCGGACGTGCGGATTGCCCGCATCCGGCTTTCTCCTGCGTCATCAGACCTTCGCTCTCGGCAGGTCGGAGCGGCGACGCGGCAAGGCGTAGAGGCCGAGCGTCTCGTAGAGATACTCGTCCGG
>JANXVC010000110.1 GCA_025351925.1 Rhodospirillales bacterium
GCACGAGGCGACCTCACGAAGCTGGAAGGTCGCCTCCATACAACCGTTATCTCAGCCCGCCGCCACTCACGCCCAGGCCGCTACGGCAGAACTGAATGGCCCTGGCTCGCATCCAGCTCGGTTGGATGAGATCGAGGCTGCGGCCTTACTATCGTTATTTCGGCGTTAAAGACTTTGGCATCAAATCTTTTGACTCCGTCTTCCACAATGATACGATAGAACTAGAATGACTGACTGCTGTCTAGAAAGTACTCTGAAGATCAATATTTGCGTTAATTTCTAGGCAGCGAGAACTCTGCCCGACTTTCGGTCGAAGGCTATTCGTTCTCGTGCTCAACCATGGGCACGAGCAATCCACCGAGGCTATTCATGCAGCACCATGCGCAGCGTGTCTCTTGAACGACCTGGAGCAGGGCAACAGCCTGGAGCTGCTGCGGCAACAAGCCAACGAGAGGCTAGAGACAAAGGTGGCCGAGCGCACCCGTGAGCTGGTCGCGGCGAACGCCACGCTGCGGGCCGAGGTCGGGGAGCGCCGGCAGGTCGAAGAGGCGTTGGCTCAGTCGAGGATAGAGGCACTCGGTCAGCTCACAGGCGGCATCGCGCACGACTTCAACAATCTGCTCGGCGCCATCTCCGGCAATCTGGAGCTGCTGCGCATTCGCGCCGCCGAGGGACGCACGGCGGAGTTCGAGGGCTACATCGAAGCGGCACTGGCCTCCACCGACCGCGCCTCCGCGATCACCCACCGCCTGCTCGCCTTCTCGTGCCGCCAGACGCTCGATCCCAAACCGACCGACGTGAACCAGCTGGTGGGCAGCATGCGGGACCTGTTCAGCCGCACAGTAGGACCGGCCATCCAGATCGAGACAGGGCTGAGCGGCGAGGTGTGGCCGATCCTATGCGACCCGAACCAGCTCGAGAGCGCGCTGCTCAGCCTGGTGATCAACGCACGCGACGCCATGCCCGGCGGCGGCCGCCTGGCGATCGAGACCGCAAACGCTGTCCTCGCTGACCGGCGCGGGGCGCCCAGGAGCGTGCCGGCATCCAACGTGTCGCCCGGGGATTACGTGGTCCTGACCGTCACCGACACCGGCGCCGGCATGGCCCCGGCCGTGCTGGCACGCGCCTTCGACCCCTTTTTCACGACCAAGCCGCTCGGCCAGGGCACCGGCCTCGGCTTGTCCATGATCCACGGCTTCGTCCAGCAGTCGGGCGGCCAGGTGCGCCTTCGCAGCGCCGAGGGCCAGGGTACGACGGTTGCGATCTATCTTCCCCGGCACACCGGAACGGCCAACGGAGCGAGGGCGCGCGCGGATGCCGATCCGTCGCAGGCCAAAGCCAGTGCCGTCGTGCTGGTGGTCGAGGACGACCCGGCCATGTGCGCGCTCGTTGTCGAGGTGCTCTCCGAACTCGGTTACACGGTGCTCAAAGCCGGCGACGGCCGCTCCGGCATGGACGTCGTGCAGGCTGCCACCCGCATCGACCTCTTGCTCACCGACGTCGGCCTGCCCGGGGGCATGAACGGCCGGCAGCTCGCGGACGCAGCCCGGCAACGGCGTCCCGGCCTCAAGGTGCTGTTCATCACCGGCTACGCCGAGGGCGTGACAGCCGGCGACAGCCTGCTGGACGAGGGCATGCAGGTCCTGACCAAACCTTTCAGGGTTGCGGCTCTTGCGGCCAGAGTACAGGGGATCATCGAGACCTAACCCCGCCAGCATAAGGTCCGGCCGTGTCATGCCACTTTGGCCATCCTTGTTCTAGTGGACCGCCCAGTGAGCACGAAGCGGGCCCCGACCCGACACTCTTGTCACGCGCCGCCACTTCAGGTCAGCCGAGATCAAGGCTGGTGCTTTCTGCCGGAACTCAACGCGGCTGTTCGCCGGCTCAAGGCATCCTTAACTCGAGTTTCCGGACAGATATGGCCATGCCCCCTAGACTGCCTCTGACCGGCCGGACCGCGATACTGGGTTGCCTGCCCAGCGTAGCAAGTCTGACAAGTTCTCACGACGTGCTAAACAAACCCTTTGAGGTCTGAATACTGTTCCTGGCCAAGTTCCAGCACCACCGGGCATACGGTGGTCCCCGGCAACTATCTGGTTACTTCCTTTTCACTCTTCCTAAATCCTCCGAATTTGTAATGATTGATTTCACATCTGTAGGTCGCCGATTGAGATGTTGCTCAGTTTACCATTAGGATTGTTCCGGTTGACACCTCACCCTAGATAGTTAACTATAATTAATATGTTCAACTCTGCGTTATCTCTTCAACAGTTAATGATGCCCAAGTATGACTGATGGTCCTCTGAGGCCTGTCGCCATTCTGTCATCCTTCCGTCATGTTGCAGTGCAACGAATATTGGGGATACCAGAGATGGCTTTGCTGCACGACATTGAAAGCCGTTCTACGCCGGCGAGGATTTATCCGGCATCTGAGAATGCTGAGGACTGGATTGTCGAGCCGCCGACAGTTGATGCCACGGCTGTTGTTGAGCTCAAAATATTTACTGGCCGTGCTGCTTTGCTCAAAGCATTGGAGTACGCCCACGGGACTGTCGCAAGATTGGGGGTGCGACGGCCAGTGGAGTATTTTCGTGTCCGTTCTTTGACCAAGGGTGGATGCGTGGCCTGGATTTTGAGGTTGGTGAAAATCGGGGGTGAGGGCGAGGGGCCGTGCACGGACGTCGTGGAGATCGACCGGCCCGGTGACCTCCGCGACATCGCTGATCTGGGTTTGACCTTGGCCGAAGCGAAGCGGTTGCTGGCGCGTGTTCAGCAGGAGATCGTCGCCGCGCAGGCTAGGGAGCACGCCGCTCGGCGACCGGAATGCCCGCGCTGTGACCGCGCTTGCTGTGTGAAAGACTATCGGGACCATGCGGTCGCCACGCTGTTCGGCGAGGTCATGGTGCGGCTTGCCCGGTTTCGCTGCCCCGCGTGTGGCGGGATCGAGGCTGGCAATGCTTGGCCGGCGCACTGCCGATCGACACCGGAGCTGGACCGGTTGCAGGCGCATCTCTGCGCCGTGATGACCTACCGGACCGCCGCTGATCTACTGAAGCAGATGTTCCCGGTCGACGCGGGAAAGCATCATGAGACTTTGCGCCGCCACACCCTGAAGGTCGGCGAGGCGCTTGGTGAGTGCGCTGCGGTCCGGACGGAAACAGCGGCGCCGGCGATTGTGGTCACCCTGGATTCGACGTTCATCCGCAGCTGCAAGGACGGCGAGCGGCATCTGGAGGTGCGGGTCGGCAATGTCGAACCGGAGGCTGGTGGCCGCCAGGTTTTCGGCGCCGTCGCCAAAGCCGATACCGATCTCCAGGCGCTGATCCGCTGCAGCCTCGACGCTGTCGGGCGAACCAAGGACACGGCGCTGACCGCCTTCACCGACGGCTGCCCTGGCCTCCGGCGCATTCTCGCCGACGTCGGTGTCACCACGCGGCCGATGCTCGACTGGTTTCATGTCGCCATGCGGCTCCAGCACTTGAAGCAGATCGCCAGCGCATTGTCGGCTGACGACCCGGCGCGGGCAGCGGCGAAGGCGGTGATCATCGAGGAGGTCGAGCGGCTGCACTGGCGTATTTGGAATGGCAAGGCCCAGGATGCCCAAATCAGCATCGACCGGATCCGCGCGGTCATGCACCACTTTCAGGGTGAGCCGGATCAGCGAAGGTCTACCGCACCCTCACGGAAGCTGTGGACCGCCTTGCACGCGTTGGACGGCTACCTGACCGGCCAGAGCGCCTGGCTGGTCAACTACGCCGAGCGGCACCGTGCAGGCTTGCGGGTTGGCACCGCGATCACCGAGGGGACGGCCAATTTCCTGGTGAACCGCCGCATGAACAAGTCACAGCAGATGCGCTGGTCGCGGCGCGGCGCCGACTTGCTGCTCCAGGTTCGCTGCGCCGTCTATAATGGCACGCTCGGTTCCGGCTTCGGACAGAAGTTCCAGCCAGCCAACGATCCATGTCCGACTATGGCGACCGCCGCCTGACCCCCAATCTTGCGACAGTCCCGGGCAGATCGCGCGTGACCAAGGCATCGACGTGGACCGCCTAGAGGTTTGGTTCTGTGACGAACCCTACGCTGCCATTCCACGTGCTGCGCACGCGGAACCTTGGGCAGCTTCGCCCGCGTCGGTCAGGAGACGCAACTGGGGCGCCGCTGGGCGAGACTTGCCAAAGGTTCCGGCCGGCGAAGCCGGTTGGAATGGCAAGGCGAGGGCAGACGCGGCACCCGGCCGGTGGCGGTGTTGGATCAGCGCACCGCGTCCACCGACATATTCGG
>JANXVC010000354.1 GCA_025351925.1 Rhodospirillales bacterium
CACTCGGCACGGCCCGTCTATGGGTATGGCGGCCTCTGCTGGCCGTGCATTGCGATACAGCTCAAGGTGCTGGGCCGCGTAGGCCGCGAGCCCCATCGGCACCGGCGCCGCCGCGGCCAGACGGGGCCACAGATCGGGCTCCCGCAGCGCGCGGCAGAGCTGGTCAGCCAGGTCCTCCGGGCTGCCGACCCGGAAATGCAGCCCGTCCACCCCGTCCCGCACCTTTTCCGCCATACCGCCGATATCGCTCACAATCAGCGGGCGGCGGTGCAGAAAGCTCTCCTGGATCACCACCGGCGAGTTCTCCCACCAGATCGACGGCATGACGACCCAGTCCACCCCGGCCATCAGCCGCGGCAGATCCTCGGGCCGGTAGCTGCCATGGACGCGGGCGCGGCGGCCGGCGCGTTTCATCGTTTGGGCGAACTGCGCGCGGAAGGCCTCGGTCTGGAACTCCAGGTTGCCGCCGAACACGTTCAGCGTCGCGCCGCCCCACAGGTCGTCGGGCACGCGCAGCACCGCCTCCAGCAGCACCTGCATGCCTTTGAGCTCCGTTACCTGCCCAAAAAACGCGAAGCGGTCGCGCCGCCCGCCCGGGGCCAGCGTCCGCGGGGCAACGGGCCGTCCGTCCAGCCCATTCTCGATCACCTGGAACCGTCCAGCCGGCAGGCCCCAGGCGCAATAGCGGTCCATCAGGAACCGGCTCGGCGAGACGAACGCGTCGGCCAGCAGCAGGTGGTTCTTGATATACTGCTCGCGCTGGAACAGCTCCGCCGGGCTGCGTTCGGGGAAACAGCCGTTGCAGGCGGCAGGCGAGGCCTGATGGCACAGCGTGCGGCGGTGGGTCTTCACCATCTGGCCGTGGTTCAGGCAGATCGACAGGTATTCGTGGAACGTCACCACGATGCGCGCCGCCGGAAGCTGACGCCGCACCAAAGCCAGCGCCTCGACGCCCACGCCGATGACGTGATGGAAATGCACCACGTCCGGCCGGATCTGCGCCAGATAGGCGGCAAGGGCGCCATCGAGGTCGGCGAGCCTGCCATTCGACAGCCAAAACGCGTCCCAAGCGTCGGTGTGCAGGAACACCTCGCGCTCGCCTTGACGCAGGCTCATCAGCGGTGTCGCGGCATGGCGGCGCATCGGCGGCGCGGCGCGGGCCAGATAGAACGCCTCGTCGGTCCCGGTCGCCTGGATGGCACGGAACAGGGCGTGGGACGCGATCTCCGCCCCGCCGATGGAGAACGCCGGGTGCCCATGCGAGATGACCAATACGCGCATCGGCCTACTCCCGCCCTACGGCTTGGGGGCTCGGCAGGCGCCAGGACTCACGCAGCAGCCACCCGTCCACCAGCCGCCCCGCCTGGCTCTGCTCCTCCGCGGCGTCCTCCGGCGCATAGACCTGCACGGACGGCAGCCATACCCCGGCCAGCCCGGCCGCGCTCAGGCGCATGAAGAAATCCGCCTCCCGCCCTGCATTGGTCAGCAGCACGCCAGCGCCGTCCAGCGCTGCCAGCGACGGGCGCCGGACCGCGCAGCAGTCGAGCGTGCCGGTGGCGGCTGCGACCGGCGCCGGGTCAGCAGCCCGGGCGGCCGGCGTCCCCGCCACCAGCGAGTGCAGCGGCGCGCAGGGGGCAAAGTCCTGAAAACCGAGATCGGCCGACCCAGCGTAGCGGATGGACCAGTCTTCATACAGCAACGTCGGACAGGCGAACGCCGCACCCTCCGGCCCGGTCACCGCCATATACAGCGCCGGCCGCCAGCCCAACGCCCGGCCGGAGACGCCAGGTCCCGCCAGCAGGAACACGCTCGCCGCCGTGCATCGCGCCGCCTCCCGCAGCGCCGTTGCTGGCCAGGCTGTGTGCAGCGAGGCCAGGATAGTGGCCGACAGGCCGTAGAACCGAGTGACGTCGTGCAGCACGTCCAGCGCGGGCTGCTCCCACTCCGGACCGCAGACCAGCACCAGCTGCTCCGTGGCGCCGAGCGGATCCTGAAGGAAGCCAGAGAGGAAGGCGCGCGGCAGAACGGGCGCCGCCAGCGGCACGACGACGGCATGCTCCCGCATCGTTGGACCCGGGACCAGCACCCGGGCCGGCGGATGGACAGCCGGGCGCAGCCGGGACATCAGCGGCGCCACGTGCCGTTCCAGGATCATGGGACCGGACGGACTAGACGGGTCCACGCTGGCCAGGAGCCGCCGGCGGACGGCAGGATCTGCGGGATTGGCGGCTGGGACGGGCAAGAAAGCGCGGTTGCCGTCGCTGAAGGTGAACTGCAGGAACAGCGCATCGCTTGGCGCGAACGCCGCAGCGACGGACACGGCAAATCCGGAGTTCGCGTCCGATGGCGGCGGAAAACCCGGGGTCGCGCGGAATGAGTCAGTCACGTCTGGCCGCTGCAGCCGCGTCCACACCGTGTCGATGCGTGTCATCAGGCCGTTCGTGCTGCAAAGATGCAGCTCGGCCAGCAGGTGCGTCGGGTCGAACACCCAGCCTAGCAGATACGCGCCGACATCCGGCGCAGCGGCGGCGAAGTCGATCGTGGCCCGCACGGGATGCGCGTTGTCACGTAGGGTGTCCTGCCCGTCGTAACGCGGCTGCAGCGCCGCCCGCAGCAACGCCCGCATCGGCGGCAAGCCGCGCAGGTTGGACAGCATGTGCCGGATGTGGCCGACGCTGGCCACGGGATCAAGCAGCCGGTGCCCCAGGAGGCTACGGCTGTGCAGCCCATGGTCGGACAGGATGAACACGTGGTCGAGGCCGGCCATCGCGCCGGCTGCGTCCGGCGGCAGCGCCAGCAGGACGCCGGTGACCTGCTCCGTGGCGTCGATGCGGCTGAACTCCCCGGCGTGCCCGGCAAAGCACGGCAGGGCAGCGCCGGCCAGTATCACCTGCACCGCTCCCTCGATGCGCGTACCCAAGCCCTGCAGCAGCACGCAGCCGCCCGGCACGGCGGCTATGCTCTCGATCATGCCATCCGGCTGGGCAGCCTGCGACAGGAATGCCCGCAGCATGGCTCCCATCCCGGCCACATCGCGGTCCGCCCGCGGCCGCAGCGTATCCAAAATGAAGCGGGCGACGGCGACGGCGTGCTGACCGGCGAGCCGCGCCACGTGCTGACCAAAGGCCGCGCCGCGCGCCATATCGGACACCGCGGCGGGCGGACGCAGGGTTAGCCGCTCGCCCCCAACCCCGCGCAGCGTAAAGACCGCGTCGTCAGGCAGATCGGCGCGGTTAGACAAGCGGACCGCCATCAGGAACGCGTGGCCGCCGTGCTCCTCCGGCGCCATAGGCCAGGACAGCGCACGAAACGCACCCTGAGGCCCCAGCGCGAGCTGCACCTCGCCGGAAGCCGGGACCATGTCTGGCGCGCGGCCCAACAGCATAAGGGCACCGGACTGCACGCGCCACGTCGCCAGCACCTGCAGCCCCGGGTCGGGCTCGGCATAGGTCCGGGCAGTGCTGTGCGACGGGCTCCGGGAAGCGACGGTCAAGTTGCCCGCCGTGTCGTTGCAACGGTGCTGATGAGATCCTGGTTAACGCGTTGCGTTGTCAGATTATTGCTGCCTAGAAAACAAGCAAATTTGCTGTCCATCGCATGGTTCACAGTATAAAATTTTTGCAAACTGAAGAATTGCTCATCGTTCACAATGCTATCCAGCACGCAATCACTTATTGTATTTGTGATGAAGCCGCCGACAGCTAGGACTACCATCTCACTCCTCTGGTCTCGACTGCGTCGAGACTATGCGGCAACGTCCAACCTGTGTTGGTCAGGGAGGTCCATCACGATAACGTCAAAGCTACCATGAGCCGCTTTATGTTTTCAATTCATTATAATTTTAATGAAGCAATGCAGAAGATTAATGAGCTGTAAGATTGCTCGTCCACCAACGTGTTGATGCAAGGCCAACGCGAGACTCGTGTGCTGCAATAAACGGCGGGCTCCTCGTCCCGCTCGCATTATTATGGTGCCGGGGTCATGGTGCCGGGAAACATACGCTCAAGCGGATGATCTCGCGGTCGGTATCGGTCTCGCAGTCCTTTGCGTTGAATCGGATGACGAACAGCACGGGCCCCAGGCCGCCGTTAAGGCGCAGCCTCCCGGATCAGCCGCGACTGCAGCCGGAGGCAGTGGCGCAGGTCGAAGCGCCGCACCGCCATCGCACGGGCACGGTCCCGCATTGGGCCCAGCGACGCCCGCCGGGCCAGCAGGTCAGCCGCGCCGCTCGCGATCGCCTCCGGGTCGCGCCCGTCCACCAGGAAGCCGTTCGCCCCATCCCGCAGCACCTCGCGCACCGGCGCCACGTCCGAGCCCAGCAGCAGGCACCCGGCCGCCAGCGCCTCGACGCACGACCACGACAAGACGAACGGCACGGTCAGATACAGATGCAAAGCCGACACCTGCAGCAGCGTCAGATACTCCGTGCGGCCGAGGCGGCCCACGAAATGCACGCGGGCCGGGTCGATCGCCACCTCGCGCAGCATGGCCTCGCGCCAGGTTCCGCCATCCGGCGGCGGACGGCCATAGCTCACCCCGTCCTCGCCGCAGATGACGACCCGGGCACCGGGCCGGCGGCGCAGCAGGCTGGGCAAGGCGCGCATCAGGGCGGTGAAGCCGCGCACCGGCTCCAGATGGCGGGCAACGAAGGACACGACCTCATCGCCCGGCGCCAGCGTGCGCCCGTCCGGCAGCGTGAACCGGGCATGCGGGTTCGGCGCGACCTCCGTCGTATCGATCCCGTCATGGATGACAGTGATGCGCGGCTGGTAGCACGCCGGGTGCTGCGCCCGCTGCCAAGCGGTCGGCGCGATGCCGCGGTCCATGGTATCGAGCGCGGTCAGCAGGTCCGCGTTCCAAACCGGGAGCCGGCAGCGTCCGTCGAGGTCCAGCATCGTCTCCGGGATGTATCCGGTATCCTGCCCCTCGCTGCGGTAGAACATCTCGCAATACGACACGATGGCGGCCCGCGGCAGCACGTCGCGCAGGAACATCGTCTCGCCCCATCCGGCGTGGGCCACCACGACATCTGGGATGAAGCCCTCGTCGCGCAGGCTGAGGCACGCCCGCACGACAGCCTGGCCGCGCCGCACGTTGGCCTCCATGCGACGCAGATACTGGTGCGTCGCCGCACCCGACGGTTCGGGCGCTGGATAGCGCATCCAGCGAACCTTGCCGGGCGCTGCGAAGTTGCGTTCGCCCAGGAAGACCAACTGGTTGACCGGATCGTCGGCGAGGTGCGGGGCCAGATGCCGGAACTGGCCCGGCGCGTTCTGATGCAGGAACAGGACGCGCAACGACGGCCTCCTTCCTTTCGAACTCGGCAGTATCACGCTGGACACCCGAAGTCGCCAGCATGTCACCAATTAACGCTATACGCAACGATTTGGTCGAGACGGCTTGCGCATCCCGCGCGGGCACCGCATGTCTCCGACGTGCCCGCCGCCCTAAAGACCTGCCTGCTGCTGTTCACCGTCTTGTTCCTTCTGCCACTCGGCATTTCGGCACTCCGCTACTACCTGGACGGCAGCGGCGAGGCGTGGCGCACGGCGGACCGCTCCAGCGCCGGGTTGCTGCCCGCAGTGGCCGGGCATCCGGCGGCGGTGCGGGTGTTCGCCGCCCAGACGGTACGCTGGCGCGGCATCTTCGCCACTCATTGCTGGATCGTGTTCAAGCCGGAGAGCGACGACGCCTACACCCGCTATGACTACACCGCCTGGGGCGCGCCAATCCGGGTGAACGGGTTCGTGGCGGACGGGCGATGGTTCGGCCGCACGCCGCTGCTGGTCTTCGCAGCCGACGGCGACGCGGCGACGGCGCTGATCCCGCGCATGCAGGCGGCGATTGCGGCCTACGCCTTCCGCAACCTCGGCGACTACCGTGCGTGGCCCGGCCCGAACTCCAACACCTTCGTCGCCGCCGTGCTGGACGCGGTGCCGGAGATCGGGGCGAGCCTGCCGCCCACGGCGATCGGCAAGGACTACCCGTATGACGGGCGCTGGCTGCGCCGCACGCCGTCCGGCACCGGGTTGCGCTTGAGCCTGGGCGGTTATCTCGGGCTAACCGTCGGCTGGGTGGAAGGGATCGAAGTCAACCTGCTGGGCGCCGTCGCCGGTCTGGACCTTCAGCCGCCTGGGATTAAGCTGCCGGGGCTGGGACGGCTTGGAGTGTCGCGCACGCCGCCGGGCGCCGCGGTCATGCACCCGTAGCCGACACGGACCTTGCGCCCGTGCGTGCACCCGGCGATGTTATTGCAATGCACACACCCGTCCACTGCCCTGCCATGGCGCGTCCCACATGAGCATCCATGCCGCCCTGACGCACCGCACCAGCTACCGCTACGACCACGCAGTGAAGCTCGGGCCGCAGACCATCCGGCTGCGTCCGGCGCCGCAGACCCGGACGCCAATCCTCTCCTACTCACTGACCGTCAAGCCGGAGCCGCATTTCGTCAACTGGCAGCAGGACCCGCAGGGCAATTTCCTGGCCCGCGTCGTGTTTCCGGAGCCGGTGACGCATTTTGACGTAGTAGTCGATCTTGTGGCTGACATGGCCACCATCAACCCGTTCGGCTTCTTCCTGGAGCCGGATGCTGAGGAATGGCCGTTCAGCTACGACCCGGTGCTGGAGCAGGAGTTGGCCCCGTTCCGCCGCCGGGATCCGGTCGGCCCATTGTTGTCCGCATTGATCGCCGAGGTGCCGCGCCACCCGCGCCGGACGATCGACATGCTGGTGGATCTGAACCGCCGGGTGCAGGAGCGCGTGGGCTACATCGTCCGCATGGAGCCCGGCGTCTGGGACCCGGAGCGCACGCTGACCGAGGCCCGGGGATCGTGCCGGGATTCGGCCTGGCTGCTGGTGCACGCATTGCGTCATCTGGGCTATGCCGCCCGCTTCGTCTCCGGCTACCTGATCCAGCTGGCGCCCGACATCAGGCCGCTGACTGGGCCGGAGGGGCCGACCAGCGACTTCACCGACCTGCACGCCTGGGCCGAGGCCTATTTGCCCGGCGCCGGCTGGATCGGCATGGATGCGACCTCAGGCCTGCTGGCCGGCGAGGGCCACATCCCGCTCGCCGCCAGCCCGGACCCGACCTCCGCCGCTCCCATCTCGGGACTGATGGAGCCGGCCGAGACGACGTTCGACGTCGAGATGACAGTCGCCCGCGTGAATGAGGTCCCGCGGGTGACCCGGCCCTACAGCGAGGCGCAGTGGCAGGCGATCCTGGCCGCCGGTACTGAGGTGGACCAGGTGCTCACCGCCGAGGACCTGCGGCTGACCATGGGCGGGGAGCCGACCTTCGTGTCGCTCGGTGACGCCGAGGGTGCGGAGTGGACCATTGATGCGCTGGGTCCGACCAAGCGGCGCGAGGCCGGGCGGCTGCTGCAGCGCCTGCTGCCGCTGTGGGCGCCGGGCGCCGCGGTGCAGTACGGCATCGGCAAGCACTATCCGGGCGAGCAGTTGCCGCGCTGGGCGCTGAACGTGACGTGGCGCCAGGACGGCGAGGCCGTCTGGTCCGACCGGACGCTGCTCGCGGACCCCGACACCGCGACCGGTGACGCCGATGCCGACACGGCGCATGAGTTCGCCCTTGCCGTGGCCGCCCGCCTGCGCGTTGATGCCGCCGCGGTGCAATACGCCTATGAGGACCAGCCGTATTTCTTGATGCGCGAGGCCCGCATGCCGGCCAACATCGTGGCGGAGGCGGCGCAGTCGCGTGACCCGATCGAGCGCGCGCGGCTTATCCGCGTGTTCTCCCAAGGGCTGGACCAGCCGGTCGGCAGCGTCCTGCCGCTGCGCCGGGCCGGCCGCCGGGGCGCGCGGCATTGGCAGACCGAGCGCTGGGTGCTGCGCGAGGGCAAGCTGTTCCTGGTGCCCGGCGACGCCTCGGCCGGGGTCCGCCTGCCGCTGAACAGCCTGCCTTGGGTCGATGCCTCGGAGATCGAGGAGGAGCCGGAGCCCGATCCGTTCGAGGAGCAGGGGCCGCTGCCGACCCGGGAAGCGATGCTGGCCGCTACCGGCGACGGCCGCCCCGGACGTGGTATCCGCGTCGCCATGACGGTGCAGGCACGCGGTGGCCTGCTGTACCTCTATCTTCCCCCGCTGCCCGCCGCCGAAGACTGGCTGGCGTTGGTCGCCGCCGTCGAGGCTACCGCGGCGCAGTTTGGCCGCCCTGTCGTGCTGGAGGGCTACAAGCCGTCATACGACCGCCGGGTGCTCGGCTTCTCGATCACCCCCGATCCCGGCGTCATGGAGGTCAACATCCACCCGGCGCGGAGCTGGAATGAGCTGGTGACCCGCACCGAGCAGCTCTATGAGCAGGCACGGCACGTCGGCCTGACGGCGGAGAAGTTCATGGTCGATGGCCGCCACGTCGGCACCGGCGGCGGCAACCACGTCGTCATGGGTGCGATGACGCCGGAGGACAGCCCGTTCCTGCGCCGCCCGGACCTGCTGAAGTCGCTGCTCGGCTTCTGGCACAACCACCCGAGCCTGTCCTATTTGTTCAGCGGCCTGTTTATCGGCCCAATGAGCCAGCACCCCCGCATCGACGAAGCCCGTCAGGACGCGCTGCGTGAGCTGGAGGTCGCCTTCCACAATATCAAGCCAGGCCGGGAGCCCGCGCCGTGGCAGGTGGACCGGATGCTGCGCAACATCCTGACCGATATGACCGGCAATACCCACCGCACCGAATTCTGCATCGACAAGCTGTATTCGCCCGACAGCTCCTCCGGGCGCCTCGGCCTGGTTGAGTTCCGCGCTTTCGAGATGCCGCCGCACGCGCGGATGTCAGCGGCGCAGATGCTGCTGATGCGCGCCGCCGTCGCTGCGTTCTGGCGCTTTCCGTACGAGCGTCGCCTGGTGCGCTGGGGCACCCGGGTGCATGACGACTTCCTGCTGCCGCATTTCGTCTGGCAGGACCTGCTGGACGCCGTCGAGGAGCTGTCTTCTCATGGCACCAAGCTCGATCCCGCCTGGTATCTGCCGCATTTCGAGTTCCGCTTCCCGGTAATCGGCGAGATCGCGGTGCATGGTGCAACGGTCGAGCTGCGCCATGCGCTGGAGCCTTGGCATGCGCTGGGCGAGACCGCCGGCGTCTCCGGCACGGTGCGCTTCGTCGATAGTTCGGTCGAGCGCGTGCAGGCGCGGGTGACCGGTTGGGAGCCGGAGCGGTTCGTGCTGGCCTGCAACGGCGTTGCGGTCCCCTTGGCCCCGACGGGCACCGAGGGCGAGTTCGTGGCCGGGGTGCGGTTCAAGGCGTGGGACGCGGCGGCGGCGCTGCATCCGACCATCGCGGCGCAGGTGCCGCTGGTGTTCGACGTGTACGACCGCTGGACCGGGCGCTCGCTCGGCGGCATGTCGCACCACGTCGCCCATCCCGGCGGTCGCAGCTACGACAATTTCCCGGTCAACGCCAACGAGGCCGAGGCCCGGCGCCGCGCCCGGTTCCTGCCGATCGGCCACACGCCGGGACCGATGGACGAGCCGCAGTCCAGTCTTTCGCCGGAGCATCCGCGAACGCTCGACCTGCGCGCCGTCGCGTGACGACCGAGGTTCTGCCGATCGGCGGCACGGCGCCGGGCACCGCACAGACCCTGACCGTCCGGCGTTTCGGCAGGCCGGGCGCACGGCCCAAAATCTATGTGCAGGCGGGCCTGCACGCGGACGAACCACCGGGTATGCTGGTCGCGCACCACCTGACCCGGCTGCTGCAGGCCCACGCCGATGCGGGCCGGATCACCGGCGAGATCATCGTGGTGCCGCTGGCGAACCCGATCGGGTTGTCGCAACGAGTGATGGGCAGCCTGCTCGGCCGGTTCGACCTAGCGAATGGGATCAACTTCAACCGCGGTTTTCCCACTTTGGCTAACGCTGTCGCCTCAGACGTGGCGGTTGGACTGACCGAGGACCCCGCCGCCAACACGGCGCTGATCCGCGCGGCCCTGCTGCAGGCCAACGCGTCGTTCAGCGCAAACACCCCGGCGGAGCACCTGAAGCGCATGTTGCTCGCGCTGGCGCTCGACGCCGACCTCGTGCTGGACCTGCACTGCGAGAACCTAGGCGCCGTGCACCTTTATACGTTGACGCCGCTGGCCGACCGGTGCCTGCCGTTGGCGGCGCTGTTGGATGCGAAGGCGCTGCTGCTGGCGTCGGACTCCGGCGGGCAGCCGTTCGACGAGGCGTGCAGCCGGCCCTGGCTCGACCTGGAGCGGCAATTCCTGTTCCATCCCATCCCGCTTGCTTGTTGCTCCGTCACCGTGGAGCTGCGCGGCGAGGCCGACGTCAGCCATGCCTTGGCCACCGGCGACGCCGAAGCGCTGATTGGCAGCATGATCCTGGCCGGGGTCATCGATGCCCCTGCGCCGACACTGCCCGCTGCGCGCTGCGCCCCAACGAACCTGGCCGACGTCGAATTGCTGTATGCGCCGATGCCGGGCGTTCTGGTGCTGCATCGTACGGTAGGAGAAAGCGTCGCGCCCGGTGACCTTGTCGCTGAGATCATCAACCCGGTCTCAGGCAAGGTTGCCGACCTGCGCCCGCGTCACGCCGGCGTGCTGTTTGCCCAGGAGTCTGTGCGGTCCGTCGCGGCCGGCCGCAGCGTCGCCAAGATCGCCGGCACCGAAGCCGGCCGATCCGGGCTGCTGATCGGCGCTTGAACCGAAAAGCTTCTATAATCGTTTGGATAGAGATTGTGGTGGGACGAATGGCGGCCCTGCTTATCTGCGATTGGCCGAAAGCTGCCCGGACGCTCTGGCGCGGGCAACCGGCGAAAGCAGCCATTCAACCAAGAACCTATGTGATCGGCCAGATGCAGCTGCCCGGGGGGTATGCGTATGGTGATTACGCTGGCGGGCGTGACACGAGTCTGGGTCAGCGCCAAACGGGCTAAAACGAGGGTATGAGTAAATACCGAGCCTGTTCCATTGCGTTCAATTATCCTAGCGTCGGTCGGTGAGTTTTGTCGAATTCCATATTGGACCTACAGTAAAGCCATCTCTTTTAGAGGACGGGCTGCCGGCCTTTGATTTAGATCAAAGTTTGGCAACCCGTCTTTAATTAAATGAGGAATCAGGAGGCGCATGAAATGGACAGCGTCCTCATTCGTCGATCGACCTAAACCAGGTATTAAGGAGGCTGTCATGATACCGCGGAACAGGACTGAACACCGGGCAATCGTCGACACCCATCGGCACCCGATCGGACCCAAGCTCGCGGCCAAGATGGCGGAGGCAGGCCTGTACGACCCGAGAAAGGAATTCCCGCAGTCCAATCCTCAGGACCTAATCTGCTATCGCGAGTTCTTCGATCTGGAATTCGCCATGCCCAAGCAGCGCGCGGGCGGCGTCACTCTCAGCCTTGCCAGCAATGGCGGCGAAGTGGATTGGTTTGCGCGCGACCTCCTGCAAGTCAGCACGGGCGATGCCCTCAAGTTCTTGAACGACGAATACATGGAGATGCGGGATCGCTACCCCGGCGAGTTCGCATTGATGGCCAACGCACATGCACTCGACGAGGGATGCCGGCCGATCGTCGAGGAGATGATCACCCAGGGCGGCGCCAAGGCGATCGCGGTGGCCTCCAGCTACGGCGACGGCTCGGAGCGCAATTTCCTCGACAGCCCAAAGGCGGAATGGCTGTGGGAGTTTGCCGAAGCGAATGACATCGTGGTCCACATTCATCCACCAATGCTGTCGGTCGGGCACGAGGTTCTCATGCAATATCGCCTGAACGAGGCGGTTGGCCGACCCTTCGACTCGACCGTTAACGGTGCCCGGATGATCGGCTCCGGCGTGTTCGATCGCCACCCGAAACTGCAGGTGCTGATCGTCCACATGGGCGGTGAACTCGCGTCGATCCTGGGACGCCTCGAATTCACCTGGCGCCTCAACTACAAAGGTGTCCGCAACCCGCCGGCCGGCCGGCCTTACAAGAACCAGCGGCCGCCATCCGAATACTTCAAGACCAACATCCTGGTTGACTGCATGGGGTTCAATCCGATTGCACTACGCGCCGCGGTTGAGATGTGCGGTGTGGACCGGGTGGTGTTCGGCTCCGATTATGGCCCAATCCCTTACGGGATCGAGGAGCATGTCCAGATCGTTGAGGACGTGCTTCCGAGCTCGGCTGAGCGCCAACAGGTGTTTTCGAAGACCAGCAACCGCATATTCCGCCTGGGCCTGATCGACGCCGATCTCATCACTCCCGCCGTTCTCCCGGCGGCTGCCTAGATGGACTTGTGAACCTGCTCCCGACTGATGGGAGAGCTGATCGCACGAATGATGATCCTTGCCTACTATCCGGCATCGGTTGGGAGCGCGCTGTGATCCCGACCGATGTCGATCGCAGCGCAGTGGCAGTAGTCCAAATCGAAGGCATGATCGCTGCTGCAGCCGGGTGCTGCATAATGCCGCGGCGCTGCCTCGTCATTCTCGTGTTGCTGACGTTCCTGATCGCGGCCTGCGCTGAAGGACCAACGCGGCCGGAGATACTGATCGCCGCCCCGCTGCGGATCGATAACGTCACGATCGTCGATCCCGACGACGGCATCGAGCGCCTGGCAATGTCGATTCTAATGGATAAGGGGAAGATTGTCAGCGTGATGCCGACGCGCGATGTTCCCGCGGGATCGCCTATCGCAACGGTCGATGGCGGGAATCGCTTTGCCGTTCCCGGCTACAACAACATGCATTCCCATGCGCTGGTCGCGAAACGACCCGAATTGCTGCTGGCGACGATGTTGGCCGAGGGCGTCACCGGATTTCGACAGATGTCGGGCACACCGACGCTCCTGACGGCGCGGGACGAAGGGCGCATCCCGCCCGGGCTCTATGCGCCGGATCTACTCGCAATGCCGGGCGACCTGCTTTTTCCGTTCAACGCCGGTTCCGCGAACGAAGCACGAGCCGAGGTGGATCGCCAAAAGCGGCAACATGCAGATTTTATCAAGATCATCCTCGTATCGCGCCCCGCCTTTTTCGCTGCGATCGACGAAGCCCACAGAATTGGACTGCCGACCGCAGGTCACCTGCCGCCGGACGTCTCACCGCTGGAGGCGTCGAGGGCGGGCTTTGACTCCATCGAGCATTTCGGGACAGGCAACCCCTTCTGGATCGAGTGTTCGTCCGATCCCACTGCCCTTTGGCGTGTGAAGACTGACGAAGCGACTGTTCCATGGTGGATAATGCGCATTCCGGTGGTCGGCGATATCGTGATGAAACGCGTCGAGCGTCAGCTGATCAACCCGACCCTAAATGATTCAGTGGCAACGGTTGCTCTGCGGCAACGCGCGCTGGACGGTTTCGACATCGAGCGCTGCCAAGCGCTTGCCAGGGCATTCAAGGCGAACAACACCTGGCAGGTGCCGACGATGGTGCGGTTACGCACGCAGGAGCTTGCCGACCTGCCCGAGTATGAGACCGACCCGGGGCTCGCAAACATGAGCGACGATATGAAAAAGACATGGCGTGAGTCGACCGCGCAGTTCCACGCGCTGCCGCCAGCGATGCGTGCGACGTTCCGGGCGACGTATCAGCGACGCCTCGCGGTTATCGCCAGGGCTTTCGCACCAAAAACTCTCTCTCCACGGTCTGCTTGCGAGGCGTGACGTGATGCTGGATCCGTAGTAGCCGGGCGACGTTGTTTGCGCCTCATCAGAGGCGTGCGCCATGGCTCCTTCCGCTTGCAAGCTTTTCG
>JANXVC010000127.1 GCA_025351925.1 Rhodospirillales bacterium
GGAAGGGCAGCAGGTAGCCGCGGCCCAGCAGGTTGTGCAGCGACGGAATGCCGGGGTCGGGCAGCAGGCCAGCGCGCTCGACATTCAGGTGGGCGATGCGGGTGCGGCCGGCCCGCGTCACCTCGTAGCGCGGGCGCACCACGTGGCGGCCGGCCCGCACTTCTATCTGTGCCGGCCATTGCAGGCCTGGCAGCACGTCGGCGACGTCGAGCTCCAGGCTGGCATAGGGGCCGACGGCCTGGGGCACCGGCACCGGCGTCTCGGCGCCCATGCGGTCCAGCAATACTGCTCCGGCCGGGATCGGCGCGGCGTGGCTGTTCTGCAGCCACAGCACGACGCGCTCGTCGGGGCGCGGCGCCGGCATCCCGGCATAGCGGTCCGCCGGCCAGGCATTGGCGTCGTGCGTGCAAGACAGGCTGGCCTGCCCTCCGCTGCCATAGGTGTCGAGCGCGTATTTCACCACGTCGTGCCCAGCGGCGCCGATGGCGTGGATAAAAAGCTGACCGGCGAACTCGGGCAGCTCGAATCGAGCACGGACCTCGGCGCTGTCGATGGCGATGCCGGCACCGCCAGGCGGCACGGCCTGCTCCCATTCGGCGAGCGCATGACCCCTGCCATCAAAAAGTCGCAGCCAAAGCCGCACCGGCCCAGCGCCATAGCCCGCCCAGTAGTTCGCCGTGACCAGCCGCGTATGCAGGCCGTCCCGGTCGCGAAAAAAGGCATAGTTCGTGGCGAAGTTCACCCGGTCCAGATAGCGCTTCGGGTTGCTCAGCATCTCGGCTGGCAGCCGCGCCTCGTCGAGCGTCGCGACCGGCATGCCACCCGGCAGCATATGCTTGATCCGTGCCAGCACCCGCCCGGCGTCGAACGCCGCGATCAGCAGGGTGGCGCACCCGGAGTGCGGCAGGTCGGTCAGCGGCCGGGCCGGCACCCCGGCGCGCGGCTCGCCAATCTGCTGCACGTCATGCACGTAGCTCTCGGCGACCGCCGGCATGGCCGGGTGCAGCGCGAACAGCGCATCCGACACGCCGTCGGGGTCGTAGACCGCGAGCGGCCCGGCCTCGCGCAGCTTGGTCGCCAAACGCTGTATGGCCTCGGCCGCAACCGGATGGGCAAAGGCCTTATACAGCACGTTGCCGCCGGCCCGCGCGTCGAAGGTCTGGATGTCCAGCATCGTCGTCTCCTAAAAATCCAACCGCCGGCGCATCTCGTCCGCCGCCGCCTGCGTATCGTCGATCGGCATCACCGGCCAGAGATCAAGCCGTCCGGCAAAGGGGCGTACCCGCCCGTCCTCTTGCAAAAACTGGTTGAACAGCCGGATGCGCCGCGACCGGCCCGGCAGTGCGGCCAGCAGCACCGGCGCCGAGGTCGCCACGGCCTCCGACACCATGGACACGCTGTCCTCGGTCACCACGATCGCGTCCGCCAACGCCAGAAGGCCGAAATATGGGTTGTCGCCGACCATGTCCCAAACCCATCCGCCAAGCGGCTTTATGGCAGAATGCAGCGCCGCCTGGGCATCTTCGGAGGTGCGGCGGGACGGGGTCAGCGCCAGGCCAACCCGGTCCACCCGCATCATGCCCGCGAGCGAGGCGCCCAATGCGGCGGCAACCCCGGCATCCAATCGGAAACGGCCATTGCTGCCGCCGATCAGCACGGCGACCAGCGGGCGCGCCAGGTGGGCGAGGCGAGGCGCCCAGACGGCGACGGCTTCGGCCAGCCGGGCTGGGCTGGCGCGATGCAGCGCCGTGCGGGTCACGACGACATTGGAACCGGTGAGCCCGTCATGCCGGTTCACCACAATAAGGTCGAAACGGGCCGGGTCGATACGCGGGTGCTGCACCTGGACCACCGGGCGCCCGGGCCGGCGCAGCGCGGCGGCGACCACGGCCGCGGTGCCGCCAGCGCCAATCACTACGGCGTCGCCGGGGTCCCGCAAGTGTACGGCGCGGAGCGGCGCCGGCCAGAACCGTGCCGAGACCCAACGCCAAGGTGCACGCGGCTGCAACGACACCAGCGCCGGCTCCAGCCCGGCCGCCTCCGCCAATCCGACGGCCTGAGCCTGCAGTCCGGCGTAGGGCTCGCTGAGGACGATCGAGGGGCGCATACGCCGCTTCTCGGGAATTCGTGCGGCCGGGTCAACCGTGCGGCATCGCAAGCGACGGATTTCCTTGACTTCGCTGCAGTGCAGCACTATACGAAGTTTGCGCGGTTTGACGTGACTTCGTGCGCTGTCTCTGTGCACCGGCGTTATCATCTCACTTCTGGCGCCGGTCGCGATCCCGCTGATCGCTGTGCATGCCCCTCGCGGCGCAAGGCGAACTCCTGGGGCAGGCCATCGAAAGACACCATCGCTATGTCAGACTTCGCAGACCTTGGTCTCGCGCTTCCCATTCTCAGTGCCTTGACCACCCAGGGCTATACCGAGCCCACGCCGATCCAGGCTCAGGCCATCCCGCATATCATGCTCGGCCGTGACCTGCAGGGCATCGCGCAAACCGGCACCGGCAAGACGGCCGCCTTCGCGCTGCCGATCCTGCACCGCCTGCTGGCCGACAAGAAGCCCGCGCCCCGTCGCGGATGCCGCGTGCTGGTGCTGTCCCCGACGCGCGAACTTGCCAGCCAGATCGCCGAGAGTTTCCGCGACTACGGCCGTCAAACCGGGCTGCGCACGACGCTGATGTATGGCGGCGTGCCGAAGTCGCGGCAGTCAAAGGCGGTTGCCAACGGCATCGACATCCTAGTTGCGACGCCGGGCCGCCTGTTGGACCATATGCAGGACGGCGCCGTGGTGCTGAACCACGTCGAGGTGCTGGTGCTGGACGAGGCCGATCACATGCTCGACCTCGGCTTCGTCATCCCGATCCGCAAGATCGTGCAGTCGATCCCGCCCACGCG
>JANXVC010000152.1 GCA_025351925.1 Rhodospirillales bacterium
GAGCGCGCCGCTGTCCAGATGCGGGCGTGCGGTGCGATCCGGCACATAGGCGATGCCGAGCCCGGCGACGGCAGCGTCGGCCATCAGGTCCACATGGTCCAGCGTCAACGCACCAGGGACGTCCATCGACACCTCCTGGCCATATTTGGCGAACTCCCAGCGGTAGGGCTTGCCGCTCGGCAGGCGCACGCGGATGCAGGCGTGGCCCCTGAGGTCGTCGGGCGTCAGCGGCGGGCGGCGGGCGGCGAGGTAGGTCGGAGACGCGACGGCGACGAAGCGCACCTCTCCCCCGAAGCGCACCGCCACCATGTCCTTCGGCACCGCCTCGCCGAGCCTGACCCCCGCGTCGAAGCCTTCCCCCACGATGTCGACCAGCCTGCCATCGGTCACTAGATCGAGCGACATGCCGGGGAAGCGCTGCAGGAACACCGGGACCGCCTTCTGCAGCAGCAGGCGCGCGGCGGCCTCGTTGGCGTTGATCCGCAAGAGGCCGGCCGGCTCGCCACCAGCCCCTTGAGCCTCCGCCACTGCCAGGTCGAGGTCATGGAGCACCGGCCGGAGCCGCTCAAGCAGGCGCGCACCTGCCTCGGTCGGCGACACGCTGCGCGTCGTCCGATGCAAGAGGCGTACGCCCATCCGCGCCTCCAGCGACCGCATCATGTGGCTCAGCGTGGATGGCGACAGCCCGGCCTCATCGGCAGCCTTGCGGAAGCTGCGATGGGCCACGATGGCGGCAAAGGCTTCGAGGTCGGCCAGGGACGGGCGCTCATTCATGGGTTATCTTCACTGCCTCATGCGACATCGTGCGGATGATAGCAGGACCGCACGGTCCCAGGTTCAGGTGCGGATCGGGGCCGCTGGCCCTGCAGGAGCACCCCTATGAGCAAGACCTGGTTTATCACTGGCACATCGTCCGGCTTCGGGCGGCTTATGACCGAAAGCCTGCTGGCGCGCGGCGACCGCGTAGCCGCGACCCTGCGCAAGGTCGAGGCTCTTGATGACCTCAGGGCGCAGTACGGTGGGCGGCTTTGGGTGGCGCGTCTCGATGTGACGGACGCCACCGCCGTGCGGCGCGCGGTGGATCAGGCGTTCCGAGACCTGGGCCGAATCGACGTGGTGGTGAACAACGCGGCCTACGGCCTGGTCGGAGCCGCCGAGGAACTGACCGACGATCAGATCAGCCAGCAGGTTGACACCAACCTTATTGGCTCGATTCAGGTCATCCGCGCGGCGCTGCCGCACCTGCGCGCGCAGGGGGGCGGTCGCATCCTGCAGGTGTCGTCTGAGGGCGGACAGATCGCCTACCCCGCCTTCAGCCTCTATCACGCGACCAAGTGGGGCATCGAGGGCTTCGTCGAAGCGGTCGCGCGGGAAGTGGCGCCGTTTGGCATCACGTTCACGCTTGCCGAGCCTGGCCCCACCCGGACTGACTTCGGCGCGAAGATCGTCAGCCCGCCGGCACTGGCAGCCTACGACGGCACACCCGCCGGCGAGGTGCGGCGCATGGTGGCCGGCCGCGCCTTCCCGTTCAGTGAACCCCAGGGGATCGTTCAGGCCATGATCGACTCGGCCGACCAGAGCCCGGCGCCGCGCCGTCTGGTGATGGGGAACGGGGCATACTCCCGCGTCCGCGCCGCGCTCGTTGACCGGCTTTCCGCCCTGGATGCCCAGAAGGACATCGCGCTCGCCGTGGACAGCACCGGCTGAGCGCGGTCCCGGTCCGGTCATCGCGCGACCCTGCATGTCAGCTTTTCAGGAGAAGACCGATGCTCAAATCCAACAGCCGCCAGCTTGCAGCCATGTGCCTGGGAGCGACGATTGCAATGTCAACGCCGGCAGTCGCCAGCGGCAAGAACCTGGTCGCTGGAACCTGGCTCATGGTCTCCGCGAAAGCCGATCCCGATGGGGAGAACAGGGACCTCTTCAGCCCCAACCCGAGCGGCTTGCTTATCTTCACGGAAGACCTGCATTTCTCCGACGTGCTCGTCAACCCGGAGGTTCCCAGCTTCGCATCGAGCGATCGAGCTATGGGGACGGCGGCGGAGAACAAGGCCGTGGTTGCTGGCGACTTGGCCCTTTACGGGACCTACACGGTGGACGAACAGGGGCTCTTTGCTTCCGAGCGGGTCATCGCCTCAACCTTCCCCAACTGGACCGGCCTGAGGCGTGACACCAACCGGATCACGGAGACCGTGGACGGAGACACGATGATGGAGCGGCTGAAGGACCCCGGCGGTCCGGAGATCGTCATCGTATGGAAGCGGGCAAGATAAGCTGCAGTACAGCGCTGGACATGCTCAAACCATCATGATCGCCAGGATTATCGACCGGGTTCGACCGAGAGATGGTGGAGGTGCAGCTCTCGCGCGAAGATCCCGTTATGGGGAGCGCTGCGGGACGAGGCGCAGTTGATGATACCAAGTGATGAGCGACGAGGTCCTGCCAGCGCTATGGGACGGGCCGTTGCCGTCCAAGGGTCCGGTAAACCGTTGGGCGGGACACCGTGAACAGCTCGGCCAGGTCGCTGATGGAGTACTCGCCGGTGCCGTGCATCCGGTGCAGCTCCTTCTGCTGACGGTTGGAGAGCTTGGGCTGCTTGCCGCGCAGCTTGCCCCTGGCACGCGCGACCGCCATGCCCTCGCGGGTGCGCAGCCGGATCAGGTCCGCCTCGAACTCCGCCGTATGCGGTGCACCGCATACCGCCGATTATGTGGAGCCCGCGGTTATGCGGAGTGGTGCTGCCGGTTCGGATCGACCTGCGGCGTAGCCCATTGAGTCGGCCCAGCATTGGGCGCTGAGACATCCAGATAGTGCTCCGCATAATCCCGCCTCCTTCAACCAAGGGGAGGCACCATGCTCGACGAGCATCTCAAGTCACCTGTCACGCAGCAGCGGCTCCGGTCTGGCGTCGCCGCCGGTCATATCGACGACTTTGCCGATTGGCTGCATCGCCATGGCTACGAACCGGTCACCATTGATGGGGTCCTTCGATCCCTTGCCGGCTGGACGGATTGGATGCGGCAGGCTGGGTTCACCGCGCAAAGCCTGCTTGCGGGCTTTGACGCGTGCAAGGCGGAACTCGAAACGGGGCGCCGTGTGCGGTATGGCCGCGGTCCCAATCGCAAGTCGCTGGCGTCTGCCGCGCTGTTCATCCGGTTCCTCCGGGAGCGAAGCGTGCTTCCACCCCTCGCCGTTCCGCCATCTGCGGCCGATCTCTGGCCGCTTCTCGGAGCGTTCCGTTCATGGATGCGCCAGCACCGGGGACTGACGGAGACGACGCTGGATGTTTACCAGGCGATCCTTGCGGAGCTTCTCGCCGTCTGCGGCAGCGACCCGCACGCCTACACCGCAGAGAGTCTGCGCGGCTTCGTGCTGGAGCGGGCGCGTCGTCACGGGCTTTGGCGTGCCAAGACCGTCGTGGTCGCCGTTCGTGCCCTGCTGCGCTTTCTCGGCGCCACGGGGCAGTGTCCGGCCGGGATGCAGCACGCGATCCCCGGTTTCGCCTCCTGGCAGCTCGCAACGGTTCCCCGGTTCCTGGTCGCGGAGGACGTGGAGCGGTTGATCGCGTCTTGCCCCGCGGAGGCTGCCGGATTGCGGGACAAAGCGGTGCTGCTGCTTCTGGCCCGGCTTGGGCTGCGCGCAGGCGAGGTCGCCGGGCTCAAGTTCACCGACATCGACTGGACCCAGGGGCTGCTCACCGTGAGCGGCAAAGGGCGGCGCCAGGAGCGGCTTCCCTTGTCGCAGGAGGTCGGCGATGCGCTGCTGTGTTACCTGCGCCAGGGCAGGCCGCCATTGCGGACGCCCGCGGTGTTCACGTCGGTCATCGCACCGCTCCGCCCGCTGACCCGGGCGGGCGTGACGCATATTGTGCGTGCCGCACTCCGCCGGACCGGGATCAAGGCGCCGATCAATGGCGCCCACGTCCTGCGGCACTCCGCTGCCACCGCCATGCTTCGGCAAGGCGCGTCCCTGGCCGGCGTCGGTGCAGTCTTGCGCCACCGCTCCCCGAGGACCACGGCGCACTACGCCAAGGTGGATTTCGGCCTCTTGGCGGAGATCGCTCAGCCATGGCCGGAGGCGCCGTCATGCTGATGACCCACGTCGATCGCTACCTTTCGCTGCGGCAGGGCCTCGGCTTCAAGCTCGGCAACGCCGCGCGGCATCTCCGTGCGTTCGCCCGGTTCGCCATGGACCGAGGTGACACATACGTTCGCGCGTCAACCGCGGTGCACTGGGCAGCAGAAGCTCCCTCGCCCAACGCCCGCCATAACCGGCTCCGAGACGTCGTGCATCTCGCCCGCTTCCTGCACGCTGAGGACGGGACCCACGAAGTGCCGCCGTCGGCCCTGTTTCCCGCGCCAAAGGTTCGCCCTCTGCCCTACATCTACACGTCTGGCGAACTGGCGCAGATCATCGAGGCGGCTGGCCGGCTGCGACAGACCTACCCGCTCCGGCGTGAGGTTTATGCGACGCTCCTCGGACTGATCGCTGCAACCGGGCTGCGGATTTCAGAGGCGCTTGGTCTCCGGTTCGGCGATCTGCAGCCCGACGGCGTGCTGCTGATCCGGCGAACAAAGTTCGGCAAGCGTCGCCTCGTGCCCTTGCATCCGACGGTGGCCGACGCACTCGACCACTACCTCGAACGGCGCTGCAGATTGCCGGTGATGGACGACCACGTATTCATTTCGGCGAAGGGTCGTCGGCTGCCAGGCAGGACGGTGAATGACACGTTCCGTCGTGTCGTGCGGCTCGCGGATGTCGCCCGTGACCGGGCACGGCCGTGCCGGATCCACGATCTTCGGCACACGTTCGCGACGAGATCCCTGGAGCAGTGCTCGACACGCCGCGAGTCCGTCTCGCGCCACGTTGTCGCGCTGGCGACCTACCTGGGGCACACCGACATCGTCCACACCTATTGGTATCTGGAGGCGACGCCGGAGCTGATGACCGACATCGCCGCCGCAGCCGAGGCGCTGATCGCCGGGAGGGACGCATGACGCCGATCGCCACCTTGATCACCGCCTTTCTGCGCGAACACATGCCGGCCGAGCGGGGCTACAGCCCCAACACCTGCGAGACCTACGCGCACGCTTTTCGGCTGTTGTTCGTCTTTGCCAGCGAGCGCGTCCGACAACGCCCTTTCCAGCTCTGCCTCGAGCACATCGACGCCGCCCTCGTGCTCGACTTCCTGGCCCACATCGAGCAACAGCGTGGCAACGGTGCTGCGACCCGCAACGCCCGGCTCGCCGCGATCAAGGCCTTCATGCGGTATGTCGAGCTCCGCGTCCCCTCTGCCTTGCAACAGGTCATGCAGATCCACGCCATCCCGACAAAGCGCCATGACCAAACGCTGGCGCGGCACCTCACGACGGATGAGGTGCGGCTGATCCTTGATGCCCCGGACCCGACGACGCGGCTCGGCATCCGGGACCGCGCCATGCTGCACCTTTGCTTCGCGTGCGGGTTGCGCGTCTCCGAACTGGTCGGCCTCCCTTTGGCGCACGTCTCCCTGCACCGTGCGCCAAGCATCCGTGTTCACGGCAAAGGCCGCAAGGAGCGGTCCCTGCCGCTTTGGAAGGAAACAACCACCGACCTGCGCGCTTGGCTGGCGATACGCGGACCCGCCCGCGTTCCGGAACTCTTCGTCAACGCCGAGGGTGCCGCGATGACGCGGGCTGGGTTCGAATACATCCTCGACAAACACGCGCGTGCCGCCGCCGCCAAGCACCCCGAGTTGGCCGGACGCTCCGTCTCGCCTCACCAGCTCGATCCCCGAACAGCGGATCGGGGCACAAAAGCCTTGTCGTAGCATCGCCGACGTAGAAGGCCCTCACTGCCGCCTGGCATTATGCGGAGCATCTTGCTGCCAAACTCCAGGTCAGGCCTGCAGTCCGGCAGCACCACTCCGCATAATCGCGGGCTTCACATAATCGGCGGTATGCGGTGCACCGCATACCGCCGAGTTCGAGCGCGCCTTGATCGTCGAGCGCACCAAAGCTGGTATTGCTGCCGCCCGAGCCCGCGGCCGCAACGGCGGCGCGCCGTTCAAAATGACGGCGGCGAAGCTACGCCTGGCGCAGGCGGCGATGGGCAAGCCGGAAACGAAGATCGCGCCGCTCTGCCGCGAGCTCGGCGTCAGCCGACAGACGCTCTACCGTCATGTCGCGCCTGATGGAGCGCTGCGCGAGCACGGCGCCAAGCTTCTTGGCAGCCGGATATGAACGTCACCGGCGACACCGCAACGCCAGCACTGAACAGCGCCCATGAAACGGCCATGTCGCGGTTCCGGCTGCTCCGGCCGGTAATCGAGGACAGCGTCAGCGTGCCCGCCCTTGCAGAGACAAGCGGCGTTCCGGTGCCAACCCTGCGCCGTTGGCTGCGCCTCTATCGCGCGCACGGCGTGTCCGGCCTGCGACGACACTCTCGCAGCGACCGCGGTGGTGGGCACCGGCTTTCCAAGGAGACGACCGCTGCCATTGAAGGCCTTGCGCTGGCGCGGCCGCGCCGGTCGGCGGCGGCGATCTATCGTATTGTCCGCGACAATATGGGAGGGGACGGCACGTGGGTGCCGAGCTATGCGACCGTTCATGCGGTCATTCGTGCAATGGATCCGGCCTTGATGGTGCTCGCGCATGAAGGCGCCAAAGCTTACGCACATAACTACGACCTGCTGTATCGCCGCGAGGCGGCGCGGCCGAACGAGATCTGGCAGGCCGACCACACGGAACTGGACATCCTGGTGCTCGACGAGGCGGGGGCCACCGTCCGGCCGTGGCTGACCGTGGTCATCGACGACCACAGCCGGGCGATCGCCGCGTATCGCCTTTCGACCAAGGCTCCGAGCGCCTTGCAGACCGCGCTGGCGCTGCGCAATGCAATCTGGCGCAAGAACGAGGCCGGCTGGACGGTCTGCGGTATTCCGGATGTGCTCTATACGGATCATGGCTCCGACTTCACCTCGCGCCACGTCGAGCAAGTCTGCGCCGAGTTAAAGACGCAGCTGGTTTTCTCACGGGTCGGCCAGCCGCGAGGGCGAGGCCGGATCGAGCGGTTCTTCGGCACATTGAACACATGCTGCCTTGCGGAACTGCCGGGCTACCTTGCACCGGAGGGACCACCGGCAAAGCCAAGCCTGACATTGTCCGAACTCGACGCCGCACTCCGGCACTTCATCATTCAGACCTACCACCACGTGCCGCACAGCATGACCGGGGAGACGCCGCAGGCGCGATGGAGCCGAGGCGGATTCCTGCCGCGCATGCCGGTTTCGTTGGAGCAACTCGACCTGCTTCTGCTCACCGTCATCCGTCCGCGACAGGTGCAGCGCGACGGCATCCGCTTTCAGTCATTGCGCTACATCGATCCAACCCTTGCCGCCTTCGTCGGCGAGGCCGTGACGATCCGATACGACCCCGCTGACATTGCGGAGGTCCGTGTCTACCGGGGCGACGCTTTCCTATGTCGAGCCATCTGCCAGGAGCTGGCCGGTGAGACCGTCAGCCTAAAGGACATCGTCCGCGCCCGCACCGAGCGGCGACAATCTCTGCAGTCCATCATCAAAAACCGGCGTTCACTGGTCGACCAGGTGCTGGCCCGACCCGCGGCGGCATTGTCCATGGCACTGCCGTCCTCCCCTGCCACGACTACTCCCGCGCGAACGCCATCCTTGCGCCGGTACATCCATGAGTGAGGTCACCAGCTTTGTCCCAGGCTTTCTGACAACCAAGGAATACCGGCGTTTCGAGGAGTTCTGTGGCGCCTGTCGGCGGGAACGCTACATCGGCATCTGCTATGGGCCGCCTGGTGTCGGGAAAACCCTGTCAGCCCGCCACTATGCGAAATGGGATCTTTTCGAGGGACGTAATCCGTTCGCCTTTTGCGAGCCCGTGCCGGCAGAGATCGCCGATTGCTGTTGTTTGCTTTACACGCCCTCCGTCACAAACACCCCGCGCTCAGTGCGCTCCGGCCTCGACGATGGAATGATGCTCCTGCAGGCCTTGGTTGACAGGGCGCACGGTCCGATCTTCTCCGATGCCCCATGTGGCTTCAGTGCGCGTTGCGAGCTGGTGATCGTCGACGAAGCTGATCGGCTGAGCACGTCCAGCATCGAGGAACTGCGCGACTTCTACGACCGCAGCAAGATCGGCCTGGTGCTGGTCGGCATGCCAGGGCTGGAGAAGCGACTGGCACGGTATGCACAGTTCTACTCACGTGTCGGCTTCGCTCATGCTTTCCGCCCATTGAGTCAGGATGAGGCGCGCTTCGTGCTGGAACAGCACTGGCAAGGTTGGGGCGGCACCATCCGCGGCGACGAATTTGCCGATCAGGAAGCCGTGGCAGCCATCATCACCATCACTGCAGGAAACTTCCGGCTGATCGACCGGCTCATGGGGCAGGTCAGGCGCATAAAGGAGATCAACCAGCTCTCCACCGTGACCCGAGAGGTGGTCGATGCCGCTCGCGACTGCCTCGTGATCGGCTCCTCTTGAAGCTATCAATTAGCGATCAAAAAACACGATCAGATAGCGTTGGAGATGACACGAACGCCAGGGTCTGTCATGCATGGGAACGGCATACTTTCCCTAAAAGGGGCTTTACAGGGAAAGCCTTCACCCGTTTCCATCCGACTGAGGCCCATTGCAAACAGACCCACCGACGCGCGCCGGCAAAAGCAGACGGCTGACCGTGCTGTCGCAGGCCGAGCGGAACGCGCTCTACAGCCTGCCCGATTTCGACGATTTCGTCGCGCACCTCCCCGGTCACGCGCAAGCGGTCCACCGCAGCGGCGAGCAGGTTGGCATAGCTGCGCAGGAAGGTGACGTTCTCGTCGGTGAACTGGCGGGGCTTGCGGCTGTCGATCTGCAGGATGCCGAAGGGAGGCCTGCCCTCACCGCCGATGATGACCACCTTGACCACGGCCCGGACGCCGTTCTCGACCAAGAATGGCGGATAGCTGAACCGTGTTTCCTGCTCGATGTCGGGAGAAATCATCGGCTCTCCCGTCCTGAGGACATAGTCCTCCGAGGTGCCGTTCATCGCTTTCAGGGTGACCTCGCCCACGACACCTGGCTTCCAGCCGACGCCTGCGCGCACCAGCAGGGTCGCACCATCCTCCTGCAGCTCCATGACCTTGGCGAGGTCGGTGCCCAGGCCCTCCCCGACCAGACGGCAGGCCTCGGTCAGGCTCTCGTCCAGGTCGTTGGACCGCAGGGCAAGCTCCCCGAACCTGGCCAGGACGACCTGTTGCCGAAGCAGCTCCAGTCGGTCGATCGTCTCATCGTTGCTCAACAGACATGCTCCGCAGGATGCTGCCTAGGAAAACCAATGATATTGCAACGGTCAGGCAAGCTCATCGAAACCATCGACGTCGGTTTGCTGACAGCCCTTATGATTGAACAATTGTAACGTGTCTATAACGTATTGTTGAAACTTGATCTTGGGCTCTCGGCCGTTCTAGCTGTGCGTTCCCCGCGATCCCTCGAAATGAGTCACGGCAGGGATTTAAACGGTGTAGAAGCCGCACGACCCTCCTTGACATTACGATATCGTAGCAACATGGTGTCTTATACACAGGCAGCCTTCGCTGCTTTCCCACGCCACGAGCCAGCTCGCGCGGTGATCAATGGACACACCACCTTTCGGGCTTGCGGTCCTCGGGTATGTCGCCGTTTGGTGCGGTATCGTCGGTCCGCTCGCATGGCTCGTCCGAGTGGTGGGGCGGGTGTCACCCGATCGCGCCGAGGAGATCGCCTTTGCCGCCTGCTACTGCGGCGCTGTGCTCGCGATCCTGGCGCCGTTGCTGGTCGTCGCCGCCAACAACCCCGCGCTCCGCTTCCCCACTGGAGAGGTGCTGGCTGGGTTGCACGAGCGCTGTTCGGCCCGTTGGTGCTCTCCGCTGCTCGCTGTCGTCGAACAGCCAAAGTGAAGCCGCCTCACCCTCATCCTGCTCAACGATGGCGGCTGTCCGACTCGTCAACGGCTCAGCAATCTCCCGCTCGCAGAAGGCGAGTTCATGGGGACCGGCCCTGGCCACGCGCCTACCGGAACAGTTAGCGCATCAGTTCAGCAGAAATGCGGTTGGCCTCGGCGGGCACGCAATCTCTCCCGCTCGACACGCCGGGCAGCAAAGGAAAAGTTGCCAGCTGCGGTTTCCAGCTCGACATACTGGACCCGGACATGCTTCCGATGGACCAACACGGGACCAAATCGTGAGCAGTTCAGGCTAAGCCGATTAGGACGCTGTGCAGCATCAAAGGTGCCTTGGCCTGTAACGACCTGCACCTTGTCGGAGACCACGACACAAGCTGGCCGGTATGCGGATAGTCTTATCTGTCTTCTTTATGACCATTTTCCGCCCGGGCCTGCCCCACTAGGCAAATCAACCCAGTTGCGTATCATACGCTATGCGTATCGATAATATGCTCCCGGTCCTGGTTGTCGAAGACGATGCCGTGATCCGCGATTTGTTCGTGGAATGCCTGCAAGAGCACGGATACGAGGTGGTCGGGGCGGCGACGGCCGAGGAGGCGATGCAGCGCCTGGCCGGCGCTGCTGCCCCGCTGCTCGCGGTGACGGACATCGACCTTGGCGCCGGGCGCAGCGGCATCGAGTTCGCCGACTGGCTGCATGGGAAGTGGCCGGAGCTCAACGTGATCTTTGCCAGCGGCCGCCTCGACCGGCTGAACGGCCGCGCGTTCGACCCGCGCGAGACCTGCCTTGGCAAGCCGTTCAGCCTGGCCAAGCTGATCGAGCGTGTGCGCAACGCCCAGGCTTCCCCAATGGCAGGCAGCGCATAGCCGAGGCTGCCTCTGCCGCGCTCCAGTTAGGCTGCAACACGCCCCAGAGATGCTTTGCAGAAGTTCGCAGAAAGGAGTGGCGGCACCTTGCGGTGCCGCCAAGTTTAGGGAGCTTGCAATGTCTGCAACGGCAAGATGCCACTGCCCACCGAAAGTGGTTGTGTCGAGTCCATTTACAACCCACTATAGCTCGAATCTACAACCTTTGCGTGCTGCACGGCGCTTTAAGTTTCAATTTCAAAGCTGGATAATACTGCGAAGGCCACCTATCCAGTAATTTAACTAAATAGTTAAATAAGATTGATATGAATTTCAACCAATAAGCATTTGGCTTTGCTGATCCGTCAGAGGCTACGCTTGCTTTCGGTGTTTGTGGGCGTCGGTCACCTGCATTCCGGTCAGTTCATCGCTTTGAGTGCAGAAAACACCTAAAGTTGTGCAAAGCAGAGTCTTTCCCTTGTAAGTTGTCACGCTGTCGTGATGTATGAGTTAACACGTCGCGAGAGCCTTGATCATGGTCACCGCTAGCCGGCCCGGCGCCACGTCCTTCTCCCTGCCTCAGCTGCAGATCCTCATGGCATGGGGCGCCAGCCGGCCCCAGGGCTTCGCCGTGCGCGTCATGACCGACCACGAGGACTATCCCGAGCTGGCCGAGCTCTACACGCACGACAGGATGAGCCCGCTCTGGTTCCTCAATGCCACCCTGGTCGGGACCGCCGTGATCACCAGGACGTCCGGCGCCGACCAGGAGCTCGGCACGGTCGAGGAGGCGCTGGCCCGGGTGCTGGAGCTGGAAAGGCCGGCGCCGGATGCGGTTTGGCTCATGCGCGCCCGTGCGCAGCGTGGCTGCCAGCGCCCCTCGCGTCTCTACGGCCGATGACCGTGCGGGCTCGCCGCGCTGCTGGCATACGCCATAATGCTGGCCGGAAGCACCGGCCTGCCCGGCGGCGTCCTGCCAGCCTCTTGCTTTCGAGCGACGAGGCCGCCCAGTTCGCAGCCTTGCGGAGCATCTTGCCCGAGGGCTGGGTTGCGGAGTTGCGGGCAGATGCTGGGATGGCGTGGGTCGCGTTCGTCTATGACGCCGAGGCACCCAGGAGCCGGCCGATGTTCACCGTCTGCCGCTGGGAGGACCGTGTGGGCCTGCTCGCGCAGTGGATGAACGGTGCAGCGTGCTCGGCGACGGCGTTCACCGAGCTGTGGCCGATCCTGGAGCTGGTCCTGGACGGCATCTTGGCCTCCCTGCAGGAGCACTTGGCGATTGTGCCAACCAAAGGAACGCTCAACTAAGGCTGTTCCATGCTGCGGGATGAGTTGCACTGAACCAGCTCTGCCACATATGCGGCTGAAATGCAGCCGCTGCATCGCCGCGGTGTAGGCGTCCACAGGACATCCAGTAAATCTTGCGCGGGTCGATCGCTTTGCTCGACTCTACAAACACTGCGCAGATACTGCAAAACAGGCGTCAATAGTTCATAAATGTTCGGGAACGTTTTGTTTTGTTGGCGACAAGCATGCCCGCGCGTGATTGTATTTGCTGCGGGTGCGTCGGCTGAACGACGCCGGAACCGGACAACACTGTCATGCGCATTCTGCTGACGGAGGACGAGCCCGAGCTCCGCTCGATGCTCGATGCTCGATGCTCGCAGACGCGCTAACCGAGGCAGACTACAAGGTGGTCGAGGCTGACAGCGGCGACGCTGCTGCGATGCTGTTGAGACGTCCCGAACGGTTCGACGCGCTGGTGACGGACATCCACATGCCAGGCCGGCTCAACGGCCTGGCTCTGGGGCGGCGGTTCCGGGCGCGCTACGCCGACAGTCCCATCCTGTATATGACGGGGCGGCCCGATGCGATGTGCGGCGTCACGTTGCATCCCGACCGCGAGGCCGTGCTGTTCAAGAGCTACGGGCTGCTGGTGCTCGTCGCCACCGTGCAGGCAATGCTCGCGGCGAACATGCAAGATCAAGGAGCCACTGGTTCTTGGTGGAACAAGCGCTGGGGCACGAACCGCGCCCATGCCCTATCAGTCTCTGAAGCTGGCTGAGATTCACGGATCGTCAGAAATGAGGGCCGCTGCTGAGCTTGCCTCAGTCGGACCGTTTTCGTGTTGCTGGGCCAATCAGCGGGACAGATAGAGCGCGCTGCCGTAGGTTCGGCGCGAGTCCGGAACCATGCGGCATTCCATTGACTCTCAAAACCAGCACTCATCGAATGTCACTCACCTACACCACAACAACGTCAGGCAACGTCGCATCATAGCTGACACACAAGGAAGCAGAGCCCTGCGAGCGATGCCAATCAGAACGTCTTGATCTTTGATCGCTGGAAAGCTGTCCGCTCACGGCCACCCTGGGACAGGTCAATTGTGTCACCAACCAGAACAGCCACCTCTCCCGGTGTGCATCTTGCCTATCACACGGAGGCGACCCGCTGCCGTCGCCAGCAACGCGGCGTAGCAGCGCAGCAAAGTGGTGTCGTCACCGGTAAACTGGCGGAGTTCACGGCCATCGATCTGCAGGATGCCGAAAGGCACCCGGTTCTTGCCGCCAGAGATGAGAACGTTGGCGACGGCCTTGATGCCGTTGTTGGGAAGGTGCGGCGGATAGGTGAAGCATGCCTCGTTGGCGATGCTGGAGGTGGTTGTCGTATCCTCTGCCCTGAGCGCCTGACGTTCTGCACTGTCGTCCGTCGCTTTGAGCTGCACCTTGCCAACCACGCCCGCTGCCCAGCCCGCGCCGGCCCGCACCATCAAGGTCTCGCCGTCGTCCTGCAGTTCCATGACCCTGGCGAAGTCGGTGTTCAGGGCTTGCCCAACGAGGAAGCAGGCCTCGGTCAGGATCTCGTCGAGGTCGTCTGACCGCAGTGAAAAGTTCTCGAACCTGGCCAAGGCCGCCTGGTCCTGAGGACGCCTTGCATGGACGGGTCCTACTGCGTCGTTCACAAACCATCCCTCCACGGGTGTCCGGCTCGCCTGTCTTTGATCGTCTCGTGTCGCATCACTCAAGATGAGCGAGGAGGTGTCTGTCAGCGGCTCAGTGGTATGTGCCCAGCTCACAGCCTATGGGCATTCTTCTGCTCGCAAAAGTTGCATAGATATGTTTAATCTACAACTAATATCAGGCAACAAGGCTGCTGAGTGGCGTTTTGGTGTTACACGTCTTATCCGAATGCAACGAACGATGCTGAACAGGCCTCAACACCTGCTTCCGGTCAGATCGGAATGTGTAATGATTTGCCGACGCAAGGCTGAATACTTTGGCCGGCACCATACGGTGTACTGCATGCCGCCGCGTTCGAGCAAACGTTGATCGTGAACCGCACCCGCGTGTCTTGGCGTCTGCCCACGCC
>JANXVC010000159.1 GCA_025351925.1 Rhodospirillales bacterium
ATCGAGGGCCAGGTGAAGGCGTCCTCCGTCAAGCGCGTCGCCGAGTTCGTCGACAATCACCCTGAAGAGTCGGTCTCGCTGCTGCGGACCTGGCTCCATGACACTGCGTGATGGCCTTGGCTGCTAAAGGAAAGGCGATCACAGACCCATCCCGGCTCACCGGGCCTGAGAAGGCGGCCGTGATCCTGCTGTCGCTCGGCGAGGATCACACCGTGATCTGGCAGCAGCTGGACGACGAGGAGATCAAGGAGATCTCCCAGGCCATGGCCAGCCTGGGCAATGTGGCGGCCAGCGTGGTCGAACACCTGCTGGTGGAGTTCATCTCCAACATGTCGGGCGCGGGCTCGATCATGGGGTCGTTCGAACAGACCCAGCGTCTGCTCGCCTCCTTCCTCGACGCCGACAAGGTCGACAACCTGATGGAGGAGATCCGTGGTCCGGCCGGCCGGACCATGTGGGACAAGCTGGGCAACGTGAACGAAGAGGTCCTCGCCAACTATCTGAAGAATGAATATCCGCAGACCGTCGCCGTCGTGCTGTCCAAGGTGAAGCCCGACCACGCCGGGCGCGTGCTGACCCTGCTGCCCGACAGCTTCGCCATCGAGGTCATCATGCGCATGCTCCGCATGGAGAGCGTGCAGCGGGACGTGCTGGACGGCGTCGAGCAGACGCTGCGTCTGGAGTTCATGCCGAACCTCGCGAGCGCCAACCAGCGCGACAGCCACGAAATGATGGCCGATATCTTCAACAGCCTCGACCGCCAGAGCGAGGCGCGGTTCGTTTCGGCCCTAGAGGAGCGCAACCGCGAGGCGGCGGACCGGATCAAGGCGCTGATGTTCACCTTCGACGACCTGCAGCGCCTGACGCCGGTCAATGTGCAGACCCTGCTGCGCTCGGTCGAGAAGGACAAGCTGCCGATGGCGCTGAAGGGCGCGTCCGACAAGCTGCGGGATCTGTTCTTCGCCAACCTGTCCGAACGCGCCGGCAAGATGCTGCGGGAAGACATGGAGCTGCTGGGCCCGGTGAAGCTGCGCGACGTGGACGACGCGCAGGCCGCGATCGTCGCGATGGCCAAAGACCTGGCGTCTCAGGGCGTGATTGAGATCAGCGAAGGCAAGAACGATGAGATGGTGTTCTGATGATGGACGGCGTGGCCTCCCGCTTCGTCGGCATCCTGTATGCCGAGGACTTCGACGACCCGGAGCTGCCGGCTTTGCCGGAGCCGGCGCCAGCGCCGCCCAGCTTCACGCTGGAGGACCTCGAAGCCGCTCAGGAGATCGCGCGCGCCGACGCGGTTCAGGCCGCCCGGGCCGAGTGGAAGGCATCCGCGCTGCATGACCGCACGCGGTCGCTGGCGGCGATCGCTGCAGCCGTGGCCGACGCACAGCAGGAGGCGCGTGCCCTCGCCGAAACCGTGGCCGACGGCGCGGCCCGCACGATCCTTTCCATGGTGGCCGGCCTGCTGCCGGACCTCTGCACGAGGCATGGCGGCGCCGAGGTGCGGGCGTTGCTGCGCCACCTGCTGCCGACGCTCGCCCAGCAGCCGCGCATCAATGTCCGCGTCAGCCAGGCCGTGCTGGACGGCGTGCGCAAAGACCTGGCGCTGCTGGACGAGGATCTGGTGGCCGCCATCACGCTGACCGCCGCCCCGCTCGCGCCCGGCGATGCCCGCGTAACCTGGACCGATGGCTCGCTGGTCCGCGACCAGTCCGCGATCCGCCTCGCTGTCACGGCCGCTCTCACCGAGCTCGGTCTGCTGGAACCCGTCACCGCCCGCATCAACCAAAGGAGCATGGCTCATGCCGAATAAGATGGAACTGTCGGATCTCGCCGAGTCTGGCCTGACCGATACCGCGCCGCCCCGCACCCCGCGCGACATGGAGGCCGTGTACGACATTCCGGTCACAGTCAGCGCCGTGCTCGGCAAGGCGACGATGCAGGTGAGCCAGCTGCTGAAGCTCGGCCGCGGCGCCGTCGTCGAGCTCGACCGGAAGCTGGGCGAGGCCATCGACATCTATGTCAACAACCGGCTGGTCGCGCGCGGCGAGGTGGTGATGGTCGATGAGACCCGGCTTGGCGTGACCATGACCGAAATCGTCAAAGCCGACCGGGCCTAGCTGGCAATGCACGTCCTGATCATCGGCTCGCTGGGCGGCGAGCTGGGCAAGGCCGCCCGCATCGCCGCCGCCCGCGGCGCCAAGCTGCATCATGCGGACGACGACCGGAGCGCGCTGGCGCAGCTTCGCGCCGATGCGAAGGTGGACCTGCTGCTCGTCGAGCTGCCGCATGATATCGGGACTCTGGTGCGGTGCCTGGCTGCCGAACGCATCGTGGTCCCCGTCGTCGCCTGCGGCACGGACGCCGATGCGTCGTTGGCCGTGCAAGCGATCCGCGAGGGCGCGCGCGAGTTCCTGCCGCTGCCGCCCGACCCCGATCTGATCGCCGCCATCCTGGAGGCCGCCTCAGGCGAGACCCACACTATGGTCGCCCGTGACCCGGCCATGCTGACCGCGGTGCGCCGTGCCGAACAGGTCGCGGCGTCCGAGGCGTCCATCCTGATCACCGGCGAGTCCGGCACCGGCAAGGAGGTGCTGGCGCGGCACATCCATCGCCGGTCCCGCCGATCCGCCGGGCCGTTCGTGGCGCTGAACTGCGCCGCGATCCCGGAAAACCTGCTGGAGAGCGAGATGTTCGGCCACGAGCGCGGCGCGTTCAGCGGCGCCATCGCTCGACGCACCGGCAAATTCGAGGCGGCAGAGGGCGGCACCCTGCTGCTCGACGAGATCAGCGAGATGGACGTGCGCCTGCAGGCGAAGCTGCTGCGGGTGATCCAGGAGCGCGAGATCGATCGCCTGGGCGGCACGGCGCCGGTGCGGGTGAACGTGCGCATTCTCGCCACCAGCAACCGCGACCTTCCCGCAGAGATGGCCGCCGGGCGTTTCCGCGACGACCTGTATTTCCGCCTGAACGTCGTGAGCCTGCGCATTCCGAGCCTGCGCGAACGCCCCGGCGACATCGCGGCACTCGCCGATCACTACGCTCGCCGCTACGCCGACGTAAACGGCGTGCCGATGCGCCCGCTGTCCCGGGCAGCGCATACCCTCCTCGCAGGGCATGGCTGGCGCGGCAATGTGCGGGAGCTGGAGAACACCGTGCATCGCGCCGTCCTGCTGGCGACGGGCGACGAGATCGGCGCGGATGCCATTGAGTTGGCGCCAGGTCCCGGCGCCCCCGTGCAGGCAACCAGCCTGGCACCCGGCGTCTCAGGCCTGGTCGGCCGTACGATGGACGCGGTCGAGCAGGAATTGATCCTCGAGACGCTCAGCCACACGCTGGGCAACCGCACCCACGCCGCGACCATCCTCGGCATCTCGATCCGCGCGCTGCGCAACAAGCTGCGGGACTATGCGCAGGCCGGCGCGAACGTCACGCCGGCCTGCGCCGTGGCCTGACGATGGGAATGACCCTCACCCTCGGCGGCGTCGGCCAGCGTCTGCGGGCCTATGCACCCGGCAGCGACGTTGGCTTGGCGCTTGGCATGTTGGCGCTGCTGGCTGTTCTGGTTGTGCCACTGCCGACGGTGCTGCTGGATGTCGGTCTAGCCTTGTCGATCACCGGGTCCGTCCTGGTGCTGATGGTCGCGATGTTCCTCGCCCGCCCGCTGGACTTCACTAGTTTCCCCACGCTGCTGCTGCTCACCACGCTGCTGCGGCTGTCGCTGAACGTCGCAACCACACGGCTGATCCTATCGCACGGCAACGAAGGCTCGGCCGCGGCCGGCCACGTGGTACAGGCATTCGGCGGCTTTCTGATGGGCGGGGACGTCGTGATCGGCGTGATCCTATTCGCGATCCTGCTGGTGGTGAACTTCATGGTGATCACCAAAGGCTCGGGCCGCATCGCCGAGGTCGCCGCACGGTTCAGCCTCGATGCGATGCCGGGCAAGCAGATGGCGATCGACTCCGATTTGTCCTCGGGACTGATCGACGAGGCCAAGGCCCGGGTCCGCCGGCGGGAGCTTGAGGAGGAGAGCGGCTTCTACGGCGCCATGGACGGCGCGGCGAAGTTCGTGCGCGGCGACGCGATCGCCGGGCTGCTGATCACCGTCATAAACATCTTCGGCGGGCTGGCGATTGGCCTGCTGCGTCACGGCATGCCGTTCAGCGAGGCCGCGGCCACCTTCACGACGCTGACCGTCGGCGATGGGCTGGTCTCGCAGATTCCCGCACTGCTGGTCTCGACCGCGGCCGGCATCGTGGTGACCAAGGGCGGAGTCGAAGGTCCGGCCGACGCAGCGCTGATGCGCCAGCTGGGCGGCAGCCCGAAGCCGCTGGCGCTCGCGGGCGGGGCGGCGGCGGTGCTCGCGCTGATGCCGGGCCTGCCTGCGCTGCCGTTCCTCGTCCTCGCGGGACTAGCCGGCGGCGCGGCGTGGATGCGGCACCGTCACCCAGCCATCGACCCGAATATTGAAGTGATTACCCCGGCCGCCCCTGCCGAGCCGCCGATCTCCGACTCGCTGCGCATCGACACCATCCGGCTCGAGCTCGGCTACGGCCTGCTCTCGCTGGCTGGCGGCGACGCACCGCGCCTCACTGAGCAGATCAAGGGCCTGCGCCGCTCGATCGCCGCCGAGATGGGTTTTGTGCTGCCGCCCGTGCGCATTCAGGACAACCTGCAGCTCGGCGCCGAGTCCTACTCGATCCGGCTGAAGGAGATCGAGGCGGCGCGCGGCGAGCTGCGCCCCACCATGCTGCTGGCCATGGACCCGGCAGGCGGCATCCCCGACTTGCCAGGCGAACGCACCGCCGAGCCCGCCTTCGGCCTGCCCGCCCTGTGGATCGACACGACCCGGCGGGAGGAGGCCATGTTCCGCGGCTGCACCGTCGTCGATCCCGCCAGCGTCCTCACGACCCACCTGACCGAGATCGTGCGGGAGTCGATGGCCGAGCTGCTGTCCTATGCCGAGACCGCCAAGTTGCTGGACGAGTTGCCGCGCGAACAGCAGAAGCTGGTCGCCGACCTGATCCCAGCGCAGATGTCGATCGGCGGCGTGCAGCGCGTGCTGCAGGGATTGCTCGCCGAACGCGTCTCGCTGCGTGACCTGCCGACCATTCTCGAAGGCATCCATGAGGCCTGCGGCGGTCAGCTCCGCGCCATTCCCGCCATCATCGGCCACGTCCGCGCCCGTCTCGCCCGGCAGATCAGCGACAGCAACACCGGGCCCGCCGGCTATATCCCACTCATCACTCTATCCCCCGAATGGGAAACGGCGTTCGCCGAGAGCCTCGTCGGCCCGCCCGAAGACCGGCAGCTTGCCATTGCCCCCTCTCGGCTGGGTGAGTTCATGCAGCGGTTCCGCACTGTATTCGAAGCCGCAACCGCAGCCGGCGAGTCTCCTGTCCTGCTATGCTCCGGCCCCATCCGCGCCCACGTCCGCGCCATCGTCGAGCGGCTGCGCCCAGCCACCCCCGTGCTGGCGCAGGCGGAGGTCTTCCCGCGCGCGCGCATCCGCACCATCGGCACGATTTAGCTCGACGGCCAAATCCTTAACTTAAAAGCAACGTTTTGACCTTAAACTGTTTCCATGCGGCTTAAGCTTTACCAAGCATCCGACATGACCGCGGCGATGGCGCTGGTGCGGAGCAATCTTGGCCCGGATGCACTTATTCTCTCAACCCGCCGGGTTGCGGGGGGCGTCGAGGTCACGGCGGCGCTCGAGCCAGCGCCCGATGCGCTGCCAGCGACGCCCGCTCTCAACGTCGCTCGCGATGCGGCGCTCGGCTGGCACGGCGTTCCACCGAGGCTCATAGACTCGCTGAGATCCGGTGATCTCGTTGACGCGCTGCCCAGGGCGCTCTCGTTTGGCACTTTGCCCTTGGGCAACGCCGCTCCGTTGTTGCTGGCTGGACCACCGGGTGCCGGCAAGACCCTGACGATTGCAAAACTGGCGACGCGGCTGGTGATGGCGGGGCAAAGCCCGTTAGTGGTGACCGCGGACGGCCAGCGTGCCGGCGCTCCCGAGCAATTGGCCGCCTACACCCGGCTTCTGGGGCTGACGCTCGTGGTCGCCAGCACTCCCGCACCGCTCAGCCGAGCTTTGGCCCGGCGCCAAGATAACGCACCGGTGTTGATCGACACCCCGGGCCTGGATCCATTTGATTTCTCAGCCCGTGAGGACTTGCTGGCCCTGGCTGCCATCGCCGGAGCCGTCACGGTACTGATACTGCCCGCTGGCCTCGATCCAGCAGAGGCGCACGAGCTTGCGGATGCGTTTGCTCAGGCCGGCGCCACCCTGCTGGTCGCGACGCGCCTCGATCTCTGCCGTCGTCTCGGAGGAGTGCTGGCCGCTGCCGCCAAACTGACGCTGACCGAGGCTGGTATCGGCCCTGGTGCAGCCGATGGGCTTCGACCGCTGACGCCTGAATTCCTTGCCGGCCGCCTGACAATTCCATCAGACGCCAGCCTCCCCGCCCTGTGTTAGGACGCCGCATCATGAATCAGTCCGCGGTCCGCCGCACACCATCAGGTCAGGCGCAATCACACCGGTCAGGTCGCTGCATCGCGGTTGCGTCTGGCAAGGGCGGAGTGGGCAAGACCTGGTTTGCGATCACCCTGGCGCACGCCTTGGCTCAGAGAGGCCAACTAGTATTGCTGTTTGACGCCGACTTGGGCCTTGCCAACATTGATATTCAGCTCGGGTTAACCCCGGCACTGGACTTGGGATCTGTCGTGTCCGGCGCCGCATCGCTTACGGATGCCATCACACATTTTGTGCCTGGCGGGTTCGATATCCTGGCTGGTCGATCAGGAACCGGGAGCCTGGCAGCGCTCGAGCCCGAAGTATTAGAGCGGCTTCTATCAGCGCTCGCGGCAGCCGCCGCGCGCTATGACACGGTGCTGCTCGATCTCGGAGCCGGCCTCGATCGTTCGGTCCGGCGTATGGCAGCCTGGGCGGATACGCTGCTGGTGATCGCGACGGAGGAACCGACAAGCCTGACCGACGCTTACGCCACCCTGAAGTTATATACGGCTGACCGCCTCGAAGGCGATGCGCGCCTGGTTGTCAACCTGTCCAGTACGCCCGCCGCTGGGGCACGCACGGCTGCGACGCTGACCCGGGCTTGCACGGCATTTCTTGGTCACACTCCGCTGGTCGCTGGAACAATTCGACGGGACGCCCATGTGCAAGACGCAATTCGCCGGCAGACTCCGCTGCTTACCCGTTACCCCACTTGCCCTGCCAGCGTCGACGTCGAACGTATCGCCGCCATGCTGGCCGAGTGACTACCTGGGATCGTGAGTTCAAGCAGCCCGAGCTCAGAAACGTGGCCGCTCTCTGAGCCGTGGGGTGTCATTGGCCTTGTAATAGCCTATGTCCGCGTCAGAGGGGCTCGGTTGCCGGGCCCTGCAGGGGGCGGCATGGTCCTGATTGGCTCCAACCGCGACTTGCGGATCGACTTCTTCCGCGGCGTCGCGCTGTGGTGGATCTTCATGGATCACATTCCCGATAACTGGCTGGCGCAGTTCAGCTTACGGAATTTTGCGCTGTGCGACGCGACCGAGATATTCGTGTTGTTGGCTGGCTATGCCGCTGGGCTGGCCTACGGACGCAGCATGGACCGGCATGGATGGCTATTTGCAGGGGCTGACGTGCTGCGGCGCGCATGGGTGCTGTATATTGCGCATATCTTCTTATTCGTAGTGTTTAGTGCACAGGTCTCCTACTCGGCGACTGCACTCGACCGATCCGAATATTTGGACGAAATTCACCTTGACGTGCTTGCAGAGGCACCATACCGAGCGATGCTGGAAGCGTTACTACTAAGCTTTCAGCCAGCTTACCTTAACATCTTGCCGATGTATGTCGCGATTCTTGCGATGTTTGCGCTCGTTCTTCCATTGCTACGGTGGCCATCTATACTATTTGGACTTTCAATCGCTGTTTATATAACCGTCCGGATTACCGGGTACAATTTCCCGTCATGGACAGGCGGCGGCTGGTATTTTAATCCAGTTGCTTGGCAATTGTTGTTCGTGATTGGTTCGATTTTAGCCTATGCGCCCCCCAAGCTGCCAGTTGTTCCATGGATTTTGGATCTTTTGGCCATAGTAACAGTACTCACTGGGATATGCTTGCTGTGGCTGGTGTGGCCATACCCTGAAATAACCTCCCGCCTGTCGGCCGGTGCTGCGCGCATCCTGTTATCGGTCGATAAAGAGGGGCTACACCCGATGCGGCTGTTATCCATCCTAGCGCTCGCTTGGCTAGTTTCTCGGACTATTTCAGCTCGTTCTGCCTGGCTCACCAAATGGTTTGCACGACCGATCGTGCTGTGCGGTCAGCATTCACTGCCGGTGTTTTGCGCTGGGATCTTCTTATCCTTCCTAGGTCGTCTGGCGATGGAAGAGCGGGCAGGCTGGGCCGTGCAGGCAGGTGTCAATGTTATCGGCATCGCTGCTATGGTGGCTGTTGGGGCATTGGCGGCTTGGTATCGGCAGAAAGGACGAATTGTCCAAGCTGCCTTGCCGGATTTACCGCATTCTGATAACGCGAGGGTGATATGAGAACCTTAGCGGTTTGCCGATTCCTGATATTCGGCGTTGCATTTTGGATGAATTCGGCTTTTGCGACAGCACCGTCCGATCTATGTCAGGCTCCGGACGAAATTGCAGGCATCGCCGCATCCATGCCGAAAGTCGCGGCCGTGCTGCGGCCTGGCGCGGCACTTGACATCCTGGCAATCGGCTCGGCCACAATGTTTGGTCCTGAAACCAGCCTCGCCCCAGGCACCATCACAAGCCAGTCATTGGGCGACAGCGGCAAATTTTCGTCGCAACCTAAGTTTTTCACCGGCCCTGCGTCAGAGCACGCATTTCCGTTGCAAATGGCCAAGACGTTGCAGAACTTGATACCAGGTCTAGAGGTCAAAGTAACAGTCCGCGGTGGCCGCAATTTGCTGGCGACAGACATGTTGGACGTGATGCGAGTGGAATTGGCTATGCATCACTACGACCTTGTCGTTTGGCAAACAGGAACGGTCGAAGCTGTTCGCAACGTGTCGCCAGGTGATTTCGGCCAAACACTATCCGACGGCGCCGAAGCAGTCATCGCGGCAGGTGCTAACCTTATACTCGTAGATCCCCAATATAGCCGTTTCCTTCAGACCAGCAGCAATTTAGAACCCTATGAACAAGCTTTGCAACAGGTTGCAGCCATGCCAGGCATCGTATTGTTTCGACGTTACGATCTCATGCGCAATTGGGCAAATGAAGGGCAGATCGACCTTGAGCGCACTCCGCGATCAGATCGCCAAAAAGTCATCGAGACCCTACATGCCTGTCTCGGCAAACATTTAGCCCGTCTCATCATCGACTCGGCCCGTTCCTGAACGATCAAGCCAATCACGCACTGCTGGGAACTCACATCAGCCCTGCTATCGGAACTTTATGTTGTCTCAAGTCTTGAGTTTCAATGGAGAATTGGAATTCAGCTGCAGGGGCTAACGTGCCGATTAGAGAAAGATCTGTTTTCGAGACCTGGCTGCATGAGAGTCTGTCAATAGTGTTCGATCCAGTGCTGCAGGAGCCAGTACCGGACGACCTGCTCGTACTCCTGATTATGGATCATGACGGTGCTCCTTGTTGAAAATCAGGAATCTCACTACGAGATGTACTTCATATAATGAACGGATAAATGCTTAGAATTGTTTAATTTAGAAAAGCCCATTAATCATACCGTGATCATCTAATTGGATCGAATTTGCCGCGGGAACACGTGGCAAGCCCGGCATCGTCATGACATCTCCGCATACCGCAACGACAAAACCGGCTCCAGCCGATAACCGTACCTCACGCACCGGTAATACGTGGTTATCCGGCGCACCGATCGCTGCCGGATCAGCGCTGAAGCTATACTGGGTTTTGGCGATGCACACCGGCAAATGACCGAACCCTGCCGCTTCAAAAGCCTGTAAACGTTTTACAATCGCAGACGGCAATGCGATATCGTCCGCACGATAGATCTGCTGCGCTATTGTACGAAGCTTGTCCGCGAGCTTCATCGAAGCCGGGTAGAGCGGCACATAATGCGCCGTACCACCTTCAATATGGCCAATCACGGCCCGGGCCAGTGCAGACGCCCCTGATGCACCGTCCGCCCAATGGGTGCAAAGCACAGTCTCGATGCCGCGAGCGTTCATGGCGTCACGAATGATCTCGAACTCGCGTGGTGTGTCCGATACAAACTCGTTCAGCGCAACGACGACCGGCAAGCCGAACTTCTCTAGATTTTCCACATGCCGAATTAGGTTAACCAGACCTCGGGCTACCGCCGCGGGATCCTCTCGGGCCAGGTCCGACCGTGCCGTGCCGCCATGCATCTTCAACGCACGCACGGTGGCGACGATCACCGCGCAGGAGGGTGCCAGCCCGACACTCGTGCATTTGATGTCGAGGAACTTTTCACCGCCCAAATCAGCGCCGAATCCCGCCTCAGTCACCACGATGTCAGCGAGCTTCAATCCTAGCCGGGTGGCCATGACAGAGTTGCAGCCATGCGCGATGTTTGCGAATGGGCCGCCATGAATCAGCGCTGGCGATCCCTCGAGCGTCTGTACCAAGTTCGGCGCTAAGGCGTCACGCAGCAACGCCGCCATCGCACCATCCGCCTGCAGATCCCGCGCTGTCACCGCCGATCCGTCCCGGCGTGAGGCGACTTGAATCCGGCCGAGCCGATCCTGCAAATCCATCAAATCCCGAGCTAGGCAAAACACGGCCATCACCTCGCTTGCGACGGTAATGTCGAACCTGTCTTCTCGCGGCGACCCGTTGGCTGCGCCACCCAGCCCATTCACAATGCTGCGCAGCGCCCGATCGTTCATATCCAGAGCGCGTCGCCAAGTGATCCGGCGCGGGTCGATGCCCAATTCGTTCCCCCAATACAAATGATTGTCGAGCAGCGCCGCCAATAGGTTGTTCGCCGACGTAATAGCGTGGAAATCGCCGGTAAAATGGAGGTTGATCTCGTCCATCGGCGCCACTTGGGCTCGGCCGCCGCCGGTCGCGCCTCCCTTCACGCCAAAGCATGGGCCTAATGACGGCTCACGCAGACAAATCATTGTCCGGCGTCCCGCGCTGTTCAGCGCATCGCCCAATCCGATCGTCGTGGTGGTTTTTCCCTCCCCGGCCGCCGTTGGGCTGATACCCGTTACCAGCACGAGGGCACCATCTGGTCGAATTTGCTGGGTCTCGATAAAATCCAGGCTGATTTTCGCTTTGAAGCGGCCATAAGGCTCCAAGGCCTCTGGCGGGATTCCGGCGGCAGCCGCCACTTCGGCGATGGGACGCAGCCGGGCGGCCCGGGCGATTTCAAGGTCGCTGGCCATCAGGCAGCCCTCCGATTCCGTAGGCCCAATGCGCGCATCGCCTCGGCGAACGCCCGCAATGCATCGTGCACATCGTCTGGCGTGATCGCGCCGATGCAGCCAAGGCGGAGGCTTGGCTCAGGCGTGTTGTAAAAGTTGCTGATCAGCACGCCGCGTGCCTTGAGCTGGTCAACGAACGTCTGCAGGTTCCACGCTGGGTCGGCCGGAGCTGCAACATTGACGACGATTGGCCCCTGCATGGTCCGCGGAAGGCACGGTTGCAGGCCAAGAGTAAGGACGCCGTCGTAGATCACCCGCATGTTGGCGGTGTAGCGGGCAAGCCGAGCCGGTTGTCCACCCTCCGCTTCGAAGCGATCAAGCGCGATCGCAAATGCTGCGACGGCCTGCGCTGTCGGAGTAAAACGATGGCTGCCCAGGCCCCATTGCTCGCCATGATGATAAACATCGGCCAGATCGAGCGACCAACTCGCTGCGCGGCCGGTAGCTGCATCGAGCCGGTCCACCCGGGCCACTGTCAATGCCATGCCCGGCAGGCCATCGAGGCACTTGTTCGAGGTGAAACTGACGCTGTCCACCATCGGCAGGCGGCCGATGTCCAACGGCATGGCCCCGAACGCCGACACGGCATCGATCAGCACCCGCCGGCCCTCCCGCCCGGCGGCTTCGGCCAGCGCCGGAGCATCGTGCACGATGCCGGTCGCAGTTTCGCTGTAAACAATCGCCAGGTGGCTGATGCTCGGATCGGCGGCCAGCGCCGCTTGGACCGCGCCGGGATCGACCCGCTCTGTGGGAGAGACTGGCAGCGTGACGACCTGCCGTCCGGCTTCGGTGGCTAGCCGGATCAGCCGATCAGCGTACTGCCCGGTCAATGGAACCAATATCGTCCCGCTTGGCGCTACGAAGGTGCGGATCACGGCCTCCATTGCGAAATGGCCGCAGCCCTGCAACGGAAGAGCCGCGTGCTCGCCCGGCCGTCCCCCGGCAATAGCGAGCACACGTTCGCGAATTTGGGTCAGCATCTCGCGGAAGCTTAAGTCCCAAGGTGCGTAGTCCTGGGCGGCAGCGGCCCGTACGGACGGATGGGTCGTGACCGGACCGGGTATCAAAAGGAGCATGGGGACATCAGGCCTGCGCAAGAGGTGGGTCGCGGCACCGGGGCGTCGCGTGAATGTGCAACAGGATCTAGCATCGCAGACCGCAGGCGTTCTTGCTAGAACCGCTGAATGACATCGCCCTTGCCGCTGCCGGATTGGGTTCCTTGGTGGGTCCGTCTGGCAATCCTGATCGCCATGTTGCTGTTTGGCCTCATGTTTCTCCTCATGCCTTTCGCCGTTTTCGGCGTGAAAGGAAGGCTGGAGCTGCTGGATGCGCGGCTTGATGAGATTCAGGGCGAGATCCGAAGCCTATCGCTGCGCCTGCCCGAGCCGAGCCAAGATGACGCGGCGAACTCACCCGGCCGACGACGATTTGCCGGTCCAAGTGGCAGTAGTGGCGCCGGGCGATACGCCAGTCCTGCCGAATACGACGATTATAGCAGCCAGCGTCCGCCCATTCCGCCGGCTCCGCAGGATCGAGGGTCCCCGTCCGCCTCGTCGCGCACCGAGCCGCGGCTTTACTGAACCGCCGCTTGCACATGCAGCGCTCCGCAGTGCCTGATATTCCCCACTATGAGACCACGGAGTAACCCTCAATGCGCGTTTGTGTCGTGCAGATGAACCCCGGCGCCGACAAGGCCGCCAACATCGACCAGGCCAGCCGCCTCATCGATGCCGCGGTCGAGGCCGACCGCCCTAGTTTGGTCAGTTTGCCTGAAATGTGGACGTGCCTCGGCGGCGACCATGCCACCAAGCAGACAGCATCGGAGGCGCTGCCCGCACCGGATTCGAACGAACCGGGCGGCCCAGCGTATGAGTTTTTACGCCGTGTGGCGCGGGAACGCGGCATCTGCGTTCATGGCGGCTCGCTCGGTGAACGGGCGGAGACCGAACCGGATGGCAGCTGGCTGTTCAACACGACCGTCGTGTTCAATCCACAAGGTGCCGAGATCGCACGGTATCGCAAGATTCACCTTTTCGACATCACGACGCCGGAAGGTCAGGGCTACCGTGAAAGCGCCAGCTATGGCGGCGGCGACCGCATTGTGACCTTCGACGCCGGAGGTGTCCGGGTAGGGTGCGCAATCTGCTATGATGTACGCTTTCCCGAATTGTTTTCAGCACTGCGGCGAGCAGGCGCCGAACTGATCTTTCTCCCATCCGCATTCACGGTGCCGACCGGGCGTGATCATTGGGACGTATTGATCCGGGCACGCGCGATTGAAAACCAATGCTGGATGGCGGCTCCGGCCACCTGGGGCCAGCATCGCGACGGTGCGGGACGAGCCCGGTTTACTTATGGGCACTCGCTGGTGTGCGATCCATGGGGCCAGGTTGTCGCGACGGTATCGGATGGCACCGGATGGACCACCGCCCGCATCGATCCGGCGCTCTTGACGCGGGTTCGTCGGGATATGCCGGTGCTCGAGCATCGACGCTCCGACATCTATGGCCAGGGCAGCGTCAGCACGGCATGAAAGCGCTGATAAATGGGCCGGTTGCCGGACAGTGGACCTGATGTCTGAGGCCGGGTCGTTGCTCGGGGTGCCCGGGCAGCCGCACTTTCCCCACCCGGTCACCCGTATCGCGTTTGTGGCATCCCCGACGGTTTTGGCAACTGAAAGCCGTGAGCGGCTGATGCTCCGCTATGGAAGCTGTCACGTGCAGGAGGCGGACGCCGTCGTATGCCTGGGTGGCGATGGGTTCATGCTTGAAACACTCCATCGCATTATGTCGGATCATGCATCTACGCCGGTTTACGGCATGAATTGCGGCTCAGTAGGCTTCCTGATGAATGCTTTCGCCGAGGATGACCTGCCCGCGCGCCTTGGCCGGGCTCAGGCAGCGGTGCTCCATCCGCTCCGCATGCACGCCGTCACCCAGACCGGCGCGGTCGAAGAGGCGCTGGCGCTGAACGAGGTATCATTGCTGCGCCAGCTGCGTCAGGCCGCCAAGATACGCATTACGGTTGACGGGCGTATCCGCTTGCCTGAGCTGGTATGCGATGGCGTGCTTGTCTCCACGCCTGCAGGCTCGACGGCCTACAACCTATCCGCTCATGGCCCAATCGTACCACTTTCTGCCAATCTGCTGCCTTTGACACCCATCAGCGCCTTCCGCCCGCGTCGATGGCGCGGCGCGTTGCTGCCGAGCACCGCTGACGTTCTTTTCGAAATCTTAGAGCTGGACAAGCGCCCAGTTGCCGCAGTCGCGGATTTCACTGAGGTCCGCAACGTGGCTTCGGTGGCGATCAGCGAGGACCGGAGTGTCGTTACGACAATCCTATTTGATCCCGAGCAGGGACTATCCGAACGGATCATCACCGAACAATTCACCGTATGAGACAAGGGGCGCCGAGGCGATGGACGTTGATCGCTGCGGCGTAGCTGGCGCGCCGGGTCGGCAACGGTATCGGTTTGACGGCTCATCGATCGTGGTTTTCACGCTGCGCTGAGCTGCGCCACAGCGCGCATCTGCGGTGAAGTGCCGGGCAGCATAGCCAAACCGTTTTCCGACGCCGCTGACAGCAGATTTCCCAAAACAACATTCGGGACGGCGTGCGCGGCTTGGTCGCGCACCATGTAGCCACGGCCCCAGACGGTCCCGATTACGTCGCCGGCGCCAGCCAGCGCCAGCTTCTTGCGCAGCTTGCAGATGAAAACGTCAATGATCTTCATCTCTGGCTCGTCCATGCCGCCATAGAGATGGTTCAAGAAGGCTTCCTTGGTGAGCACCATGCCCTTCCGCAGCACAAGCAATTCGAGGATAGCGTATTCCTTGCCGGTCAGGTGAACGGGCCGGCCGGCGACCAGCACCTCCCGACTATCCAGGTTGAGCTGCACCGGGCCGACCCGCAACGTGGGCTGGCTGTAGCCCTTGCTCCGGCGCACGATCGCCTGCATGCGCACCAGCAACTCGGTGCTGTCGAACGGTTTCGAGATGAAATCGTCGGCACCGACGCTAAACGCTTTCACCTTTGCTTGCGGCCTGGTCAGCCCGGACAGAATGATAACCGGCGCCTCGACCCGGCTCGATCGCATCCGGCGAACGACCTCATAGCCGACCATGTCGGTCAGCATGAGATCGAGCAGCACGATATCGTAGTCGTAATGGCGCAGCAGCTCGAGCGCCTCTTCCCCGGTTTCGACATGATCGACGATGCCGCCGTTCGCCTTGAGCATCTGCATTACGCCACGGGCTGTCACGAGTTCGTCTTGGACCAGCAGCACACGCATGGGTTGTTCCTTGATGATCAACAAAATGAATATGCAACTTATACGTGTTTTTGTCCACACTAAATTCATCAATTCGGTGTATCAAGAGTGAGACGCCATTTGAAATCAGACATTAGGGGCTTGATGATGCGAAGAATGCGAAACTGGCCATGAACCCGAGCAAAACCGCACAGAATGAAAAGCCCCGCCTTAATCTGGCAAAACGACTGGAAGCAGCGCCGGCTGCCGTCGATCGCGCGGGCGTTCTAACTCTACAGGGCCGGGTCGCCGCGGTTTCTGGCATGATGGTGGAGATTGCCGGACTAGCTGGCCACGCCGCGGTCGGCGATCGAATCACGCTGGCACCGCAGCCCAATCCATCGCAGCGCAGCACCAGCCATCCGGCCGCACCCATTGCTGCAGAGGTCGTCGGCTTCCGCGCTGGCCACGCCCGAGCACTGGCATTTGGCATGTTGACTGGAATTGGCCCGGGTTGCATGGCGGCCGCGCCGCATTCCGGCGCTCGCGCAGCGCAGCTTGCCGTCAGCAACGGCTGGCTCGGCCGTATCGTGGATCCGATGGGAGCCCCGCTGGACGGATTGGGACCGCTTCCCACAGGCACTTCGCGCGCGGTGAACGCAGCGCCGCCGCCGGCTGCAACCCGGGCGCGGCTCGGCCCGCGTGTTGGCCTGGGCGTGCGCGTGCTTGATCTGTTTACTACCGTCCGGCAGGGCCAGCGGCTCGGCCTGTTCGCTGGGTCCGGCGTCGGGAAGTCAACCCTGCTTTCCATGTTGGCGCAGCGGGCGCACTGCGATGTCGCCGTGCTCGCATTGGTCGGAGAGCGCGGGCGAGAGGTGCGGGAGTTCCTGGAGGACGATTTGGGCACCGAAGGGCTAGCCCGCTCGGTCGTCGTGGTCGCGACCTCGGATCAGCCGCCGTTGATGCGGCGGGAGGCGGCCTATGCCGCCATGACAATCGCCGAGCATTTCCGGGACGAAGGCAAGTCCGTCCTATTGCTGATGGATAGCGTGACCCGCTTCTGCCTGGCGCTGCGCGAGATCGGCCTCGCCGCCGGGGAGCCGCCAGCCACGCGCGGCTATCCACCCAGCGTATTCGCCGAACTGCCGCGCCTGCTCGAACGCGCTGGCCCCGGACCAGATAGGGGCGCCGCGACCGGGCACATCACGGCGTTGTTCAGCGTGCTGGTCGAGGGCGACGACCACAACGAGCCGGTGGCCGATGCGGTGCGCGGCATTCTCGACGGCCATGTCGTGCTCGACCGCCGGATTGGCGAGGCGGGGCGCTACCCTGCGGTGGATGTGCTACGCTCGCTCTCGCGGACGGTGCCAGGCTGCAACACCGCGGTCGAGAACCGCTGGACCCGGCGTGCCCGCAGCATCCTGGCGCTGCAAGCCGAACTGGCCGACCTCGTCCGGCTCGGCGCCTATCGGCCTGGCACGGATGCCACGTCTGACGAGGCGCTGCGCCTAGCTCCGGCGATCGAGGCCGTGCTGCGGCAGACTAAGCAGGACTGGTGTGGATTAGATGAAGCATTCAACACATTACGCATCGCTTTGGAGGAACCGGATGAAACATGAAGCCCTTGTAACCGTGGCCCGCTTGCGCCGTCTGGCATTAGATGATGCAAGTCAAGCAGTATCCCGAGCGCTCGCCGCGGAGGCCGCTGCTGCCACCCGCGCCGACGACGCCACCCGGCAGATCGCCGACGAGGCCGCCATGGCATCAAGCCTCAACGGAGATGACGCGATGGTCGAGGCGTTTGCCGCCTGGTTGCCCGGCGCACGTCAGCATGCCGCTGAGACGAGGGAGTCCTGCGAGCGCGCGAGCGCCGAGGTCGCCCGGCTACGCGCCGTTCTCACTGCCAGCCGCACAGCATCCGAGGCCGTGGAGACGCTTCTCGCCCAGCGAGCTGAAGCCCAGGCGGAAGATCGCAATCGGCGCAGCCAAGCCGAATTGGACGAGGCCGGACGGCAGACCGAACCTTGATAGCGCACCATTATATGAGCCGGGCCAGCTGGTACGGATTCCCTCTGCCTGGGCACAAAACGATCCGTCTTGCTTGCGTTGCGCGTCCGGCTGTTGGATATCCGGCGTATGCCAGACCTCGCAGCCTCCCTGCCCTTCACCGTGCAGCCGTCCACCATCCTATGGGCGGACCCGGCGACCGGCACGCCGCCTGAGCTTCAGGCCATATCCTGTCCGAACTGCGGATCGGACGCTCCAAAATCACTGGTGCTGACTTTTGATGGACAGCACCGGAACGTGTCGTTGCGACCATTGAATGTGCTGAGGTGCCCAGCCTGCGCTTGCCACTTCTATGACAACCAGCTGCCGCCCGACTACACCGACCCCGAGATGAACGACCACGGCTGCGTGCCATTCTACGTGCAGCAGGGCGCCGGGGTGTCCTTGATCACCCGTCCTCTGGCTCAGGCCGCCGCACCGCCGGGCAGCAGCTATATGGAGGTTGGCTGCGGCTATGGCTTCGGCCTGGATTTTGCCCTCAACAGCCGCGAGTGGCACGGCGTCGGCATCGATCCCGCGCCGCTTGCCGCGGTTGGCCGTGAGGCGCTAAACGTCGCGATCGAGCTCCGTTACCTGCGCGACGACGACGAGGCACGCGGCACCATCGACGTGGTAATGGCGTCGGAGGTCATTGAACACGTGCCCTCTCCCGCGGCCTTCGTCCGCACGCTGCGCGCCATGCTGAAACCCGGCGGCCTGCTGATGCTCACCACGCCGAATGGGGACGACATCGTTCCCGCCTCATCGCCGGGCGTCATCGTCTCGCTGCTGTCGCCCACGCTGCATCTCGTGATCCAGAATACCGCCAGCTTCACAGCCTTACTGCGCCAAGCTGGCTTCAAGCATGTGGACGTGCAGGTCGATAGCCACTCCTTGGTCGCCTTCGCCAGCGACGCACCCCTGGCCCTGGAGCACGACCAGACGCAGCTGCGGCAGCTGTATCGTGCGCACCTTGCACGCCGGGCGGAGGCATTTGATCCCGCAAGCGACGTGTTCCTGGGCTTTGCCGGTCGTTCGTTCCAGGAGAGCGTGAACGACGGCGACATGGATGCAGCCTCCCGCGCCTGGCGCCTTTTATTGCCGGCCTGCCGGACCCGCTTCCGGCTGGATCTCGATCGGATGACTGCCTTGCCGGCGGCAATCGCCGCCTGCGGACTTGAGGAGATGGCGCGCCTGGTCCCGCTGAACTTGGGCGGCCTGCTCTATGCGCGGGGCATCCAGCGCCTGAACGAGGGTGCCGCACGACCCGAACTCGAACTGCAGTTCACCCTCGCCGCCGCCGCCGCGAACGCGATGCGCCGTGCATTGAATGAACTCTCGATGGAGGACGGCCAAACCGAGGATATCGGCTGGACCGCCTCGGCCGAGGCACTGCTGTGCGCAGCTGCCGGGGGGGCCGCGAACATTGCAGCCCGGCTGACAGCGCTGCCGCCCGCGCCGGCTGGCGGAATAACGCGCCGACGGACCATTCTCGGACGCGCCGTTGGCAGCCTGGTCAACGCTGGACACTATAGTCTGGCCCGCGACGTCGTGCACGCGATAGACCTCGCCATTCCCGTTGCAGATACACCGCTGGCCGACGCCGAGCGGGATCTCATCTTCAGCCTCGCTGTGCTCGAGGTGCAGGCTGGGCCGGACGGACACCCGCTTGGCGACCCGTCCGCCGCTCGCCGTGGTTTCGGCCAAGTGCGCAATGCGTCCGTCCCGGCATCCGACCTGTGGTGGGCCGCCCTGCGAGGCGAAATGCAGGCGATCGACCTATCGCCCGCTTTGGATGAGGTCGAGGCATTGACCTCCGCGGTACTCGCCGTGCAGCCCAGCCCCGAGGTCGCCCGCTGGGCGTTTCCCAAACTGGTCAACGCCGGGCGATACGCGGCGGCGCAACACGTAGTGCAGGCCAGCGCGCTGAATGAGCCGGCGGTTGGGCGGCCAATGACCGATCAGGACCGCGATATCGTGTTCTGCCTGGCCGTGCTTGGCGTGCAGACCGGATTGCAGGACCCGGACGGCAGGGATGTCAGTGCAACCCGCGCCCGATTTGCCCGCGTACGCGATGCGACGGCTGCGGGATCGGACCTATGGTGGGCAGCGTTCCGCGGCGAGTTGCAGGCCATCGACCAGACCGGCGACGGAGCTGCAGCCGCTGCGCTCATCGAGCACGTCGTGAAAACCTACCCAGCGGTCAAGCTCGGCTATCCCGAGATGATGCGCTTGGTGAATACTGGGCAATACGACGCTGCGCGCGAGGTGGTTCGCCGCTCCAACCTGGGGACCACAGGCTTCGCCCAGCCTGGCAGCGTCCTGCCGCTCACCGAAAGTGAACGGGACTGCCTGTTTTTCCTCGCAGTTCTGGACGCGCAGATCGGCCCGCATGGCCGGGCTGCTGGCGAGCCTGCGGTAGGGCGGGGCCGCTTTGCCCGGGTCCGCGCCGCAAGTCCCCGAGGTTCCGACCTTTGGTGGGCGGCGATGCGTGGCGAGCTGCAGTCGCTCGATCTGCTGGAGGCGCAGGACGAAGCAGCGATACTGGCGACTGGAATTCAGGCAGCGCACCCCGAATTGGTGCTGCCGGAGGACATCGCCGTCCGCATTGCGTCGCCGGACGTGAACGCCAGGCACAACTAGCGTGGCCGCAGGTATTTTGCGGCAGCTGTTAAGGCCGCCCTACCGCTACGTCCGCTATGAAATGCTGCCGTCGATCGGCCATCTGATGATGAGCCGCCGCAAACCGAACCGCCTGGTCAGCCGCTGGCCTAGCGGCGAGATGACGCTTGGCCCCAAGGTCTGCGTCTATGTCCACTGGGACGGCGCCGGCGATGTGCGGGACCACGTGCTGCATCACGTCCGCAGCCTGGCGCAGACCGGCCTGTCGATCGTGTTCGTCACGAATTCCGGATTCTTGCGGCCAACGGCCATGGCCGCGCTGCAGGAGATCTGTGCCGGGGTGCTGATCCGCAGCAATGTGGGATACGATTTCGGCGCCTGGCGCGAGGGCTTCGAGATCCTGCAGCTTCCGCGTCCGAACACCGAGATGGTCGTGATGGCGAATGACAGCGTCTATGGCCCAATACGCCCGTTGCACGACCTGATGGGCGCGATCGACTTCAGCCAGGCTGACATCTGGGGCTGCACCGAGAGCTGGCAGACCCGCTATCACCTGCAGTCCTACCTAATGGCGTTCAGCCCTCGCGTCGTAGCGAGCGATGCCTGGCGCAATTTCTGGGCTACGGTGCGGCCAACATGGTCCAAGATGTGGCTGGTCCGCCTCTATGAGATCGGCCTGACCCAAACCATGCTAAAGGCCGGTTTCACCTGTCGAGCCATCTGGCCATACCAGAGCCTGGTCAACGATCTGGATCCCGAGTTGTTGATGGATCACACGGAGGCGGGTCCGAACCTCGCCGACCCTACGATACGGGCACGGCAATACCATACCCGACACATTCGCAACGTCGCCGTGCTCCGCGTCCCGCTCAATCCCACCAGCGACCTATGGCGCCAGCTGATGCAGACAAGCTTCCCATTCATCAAGCGTGAGTTGCTGCGGGACAATCCAACGCATGTGCCGGATGTGGCGGAATGGCGAGACGTGGCGATCGCACAATCTGCGACGAACCTTGAAGCGATCGAGCGCGACCTGCAGCGCACCTTGAGAGACCGGACCCCCTAGAAATCCGGCCTCACTGCCCTCGTCAGACCTTCTCGACCTGGCTGTATTCCAGCTCGACCGGGGTGGAGCGGCCGAAGATCGACACGCTGACCTTCACGCGGCCCTTCTCCTCGTCCACCTCCTCGACCGTGCCGTTGAAGCTGGTGAACGGGCCGTCGGCAACCCGGACCTGCTCGCCGATCTCGAACAGGATGGCGGGACGTGCACGCTCCACGCCCTCGGCGCTCTGCTTGATGATCCGGTCGGCCTCGGCATCTGTGATCGGCGACGGCCGAGTCTTGGTACCGAGGAAGCCGGTGACTTTCGGCGTGTCCTTGATCAGGTGCCAGGTCTGGTCGGTCAGTTCCATCTTTACCAGGACGTAGCCCGGGAAGAACTTCCGCTCCGCGTTGATCTTCTGGCCGCGCCGGACCTCGACGACGTCTTCTGCGGGCACCAGCACCTCATCGACCAGTTCAGCGAGGCCCTTCTGGGCGGCCTGCTCCTTGACCTGCTGCGCGATCTTTTTCTCAAAGCCGGAATAGACGTGAACGACATACCAACGCTTGGCCATGACTGGTCCCTTAAAACCCGACGCCGAACAGCGCGCGGACGCCGATGCCGATAATCTGGTCGGCAACGAAGAAGAACACCGCCGCCAGCCCCGACAGGGCAAAGACCAGGCCCGTGGTAATCAGGGTCTCCTTACGGGACGGCCAGGTGACCTTCCCGACCTCGGCCCGCACTTCGCGGAGGAATTTAACCGGATCGACCGCCAACGCCATAAATCCAAACTTCCTCAAAGGGCATGCAAGGCAGCGGCGAGCATGCAAAACAGGTGGTGGACGCGCCGGCTGGCAGGGGCGGAGGGTCTCGAACTCTCAACCTCCGGTTTTGGAGACCGGCGCTCTAGCCAATTGAGCTACGCCCCTGCAGTGCCGGCGGGCCGTCCGGCGTGGCGACCCGGCGCGGCCGCCCTTGCAAGATGCGTAGAAAGAGCGCGCCGGCCGTTCTGTCAAGCCTTCACAGCAGCCGAGACGGCACCAGCCTACCCATAGGCAGGTGCGGACGCCTATATATTTCCCATAGCATGATCCGGTCCCGATGCCTCGTTTGCCGCTGACCAGTCCAAACCTGCCGGCATACCGCCGCCCGGGCGTGCCGCGCGATCAGCGGCGGCGCTGGGCAATCATCGGCTCCGTGCTGCTGCACCTGCTGGCGCTCGCGGCGCTGCTGATCACCCGCCGACCCGAACCGCCGATGCCGATTGCGCCGTCTTACGACTTGATATTCGAGAACGGCGGCTCGTCCACGCCGCCCACGGCATCCGAGCGGGCGTTGGACACGCCGTCCGAGGCCCCCGCCGCCGATTTGCCGCCCACGCCGCTGCCCGAGCCACCGACCCCACCGCCCGCCCCGGAGTCGCTGCCAACGCCGGAACCGCCATCTGCTTTGCTGCCGGAACTAACGCCCATCCCGGAGCCGAAGCCCGAGACGAAACCTGAGCCGGCGCCGCAACCCGCTCTGCCGCAGCAGGCGCCTGCCGAGGCCGCTCCCGAGCCCAGCTCGGAGCCGCCCGCGGTGCGGCTTGCGGAGCCGGAGCCCGCGACGCCGCCGCTCTCACCGCAGACGCTGGCGCCTGACCTGCCGCCATTGACCGCGCCGCCGCCTGTGCCGCTTCCCCCCGAGCCAACGCCCCCCCGTCCCCGGCCGCAGGCGCAGCAACGCCTTGCGCCCGGCGCGTTCCCGCCGCCGATCGACCTGAATTTTGGCCGGACGGCCTCTCGCGCGCCGGCGCCTCGTGTCGCTGGGTTGTCCCGCGGCATCGACCTCTCGCTGGGCGCGCCCAAGCTCGGCCCCAACAAAAGCGAGGCGTTTTTCGACATCCGCGCCGCAAATATCGGCGCCGATTGGGCGCAGGGCTTGGAGATCTACTGGCGCCGACACCGCTATTATCCGCAACAGGCCGTGCTGAACGGCGAGGAGGGGACGGTCGAAATCCAGATCGTCGTGAACCGCCTCGGCCGCGTCGAGTCGGTAGAAATCCAGCGCCGCTCCGGCTCACCCTGGCTTGACATGGCCGCCGTCGGCACCTGGCGCAATGCGCAGTTGGCCCCGCTGCCGGCCGAAAACACCGACCTCACGAAAACCATCCCGCTGACCATAAACTATGTGCTGATCCGCTAAGCCGTTGCAGCCTGCGCCAGCCTTTGATATCTTTAGAGAACGCGGATGTAGCTCAGCTGGTAGAGCGTCAGATTTCCAATCTGGATGTCGCGAGTTCGAACCTCGTCGTCCGCTCCAACTCTTCTAAACTATGGCATGCTGATCCCGCATGCCTGGAAGCCGCCATCGGCCGCAAGCACATGCCCCGTCACAAAGCTTGCGTCGTCCGAGCATAGAAATGCCGCCACCCCCGCGATCTCCTCCGGCATGCCGTATCGACGCATCGGAACCTGACGCAGCCAATCGCGGCGGATCGCCTCGCCGTGGATCGCCGCCACCAGCGGCGTCTCGATCGGGCCCGGCGCGATGACGTTCACCCGAATGCCGTAGCCTGCCAGCTCGACCGCCATCACCTGGCTCAGCGTGATGACGCCGCCCTTCGACGCACCGTAGGCCGCCCGCCCCCGGCTCCCGCGCACACCCGCGACCGAAGCGATGTTGACGATCGCCCCGCCGCCGCCCTCCACCATATGGCGCGCCGCCGCCTGACCAACCAGGAACGTGCCGCGCAGGTTTACTGCGATCATGCGGTCGAACTCCGCAGCCAGCGTGTCCAGGAACGGGATGTCGCGCCCGATGCCGGCCGAGTTGATCAAGATGTCCAGCCGTCCATGCCGGGCGACAACAGCCGCCATGCACTCGGCGACGGACGCCTCCTCCGCGACATCCAGCCGCACCGGCTCGATCCCGTCCAGCACCGCGGCCCCGTTCTGCGGGACCCGGTCCGGTGCCGAAACATCGGCCGCCACGACATACGCGCCCTCGGCCAGCAGGCGCTCGGCGACGGCAGCGCCGATGCCCGACAGCCCGCCGGTCACGACGGCAATTTTTCCAGCAAGCCTTCGAGCGGCTGACAGCATGGACATCACGGACCTCCGCGGTGCGATGCCGCAGCTTCCCCCAACCCGCCGCTCCTGTCACCCTGGCGGCATGATCCCGACCAGCAATCTTGCCAACCTGCTGTTCCACACCGCGCAGCGCCATCCCGAGCGTCCCGGGCTGCTTCGCGGCGACCGCGTCTGGAGCTGGGCCGAACTCGCTGACCGGGTCCGGCGGGCGGCCGCTGCTTTGGCGGCCAAGGGCGTCGGCAAGGGCGACCGCGTGCTGGTCCACGCCACCAACGGAAATGCGCTGTTCGAGACGATGTGGGCCGCCTGGACGCTCGGCGCCGTCTGGGTGCCGACCAACGTCCGGCTTACCCCGAGCGAGGTCGCCTATCTCGCCCAGTCGGCCAAGGCGGCCGTGCACATCATCGGCGCCACCTTCCCGGAGCACGCTGCCGCGGCGGCAGCGGCCAACCCAGCACAGCGCCTCAACATCGTCATTGCCGATGACCGCCTGGGCGGCGAGCGCGGGCCCAGTTGGGACGAGCTCATCCGTGAGGCTGCGCCTCAGCCAATCCCTGCCGACGTCGATCGCGACGATCCGTGCTGGCTGTTCTACACCTCCGGCACCACCGGGCGTCCGAAGGCGGGCGTGCTGACCCACGGGCAGATGGCCTTCGTCACCCTGAGCCACCTTTGCGACCTCATGCCGGGCACGACCGAGCGCGACGTTTCGCTCGTCGTCGCACCGCTCTCGCACGGCGCCGGCATCCATGCCGTGACTCAGGTCGCCCGCGGCGCCGCGAGTGTGCTGACCAAGTCTGAAACGCTCGACTGCTCCGAGGCATGGCGGCTGGTGGAGCGTCACCGGGTCACCAACATGTTCACGGTCCCGACGATCCTGACCATGCTGACCCGCGACGCTGGTGTGGACCGGCACGACCATTCCTCGCTGCGCTACGTCATCTACGCCGGGGCGCCGATGTTCCGCGCCGACCAGCAGCACGCGCTACGCAAGCTGGGCCGCGTCCTCGTGCAGTACTTCGGGCTGGGCGAGGTCACCGGCAACATCACCGTGCTGCCGCCGCATCTGCACGCGGTCGAGGACGACCTGGACATCCCGGTCGGCACCTGCGGCCAAGCACGCACCGGCATGGAGATCGCGATCCTCAGCCCCGACGGCGCGCGTCTGGCCGCCGGGCAGACCGGGGAGATCGGCGTGCGCGGCCCTGCGGTGTTCCTCGGCTATGCCGACAACCCGGAGGCCAACGCGCAGGCGTTCCGGCACGGCTGGTTCCATACCGGCGACCTCGGCCACCTCGACGAGCGCGGCTTCCTATTCATCACCGGGCGCGCGTCGGACATGTATATCTCCGGCGGCAGCAACGTGTATCCGCGCGAGATCGAGGAGCTGCTGATGCTCAACCCGGCCGTCGCCGAGGCCTGCGTCGTCGGCATGCCGCACCCGAAATGGGGAGAGACCGGCGTCGCTGTCGTGGTGCCGCGCGACGGCGCCCCGATCGACACCGCTGCGATGATGGCGCAACTCGACGGGTGCCTCGCCAGGTATAAATGGCCCGCCCGGATCGAGGTATGGGACGCGCTGCCGAAGTCCGGCTATGGCAAGGTGGTCAAGGCCGACGTAAAGCGGCTGCTTGCCGAGCAGCCTTGACCGTCCGCAGGCGTTAGGCCGCCACGCGCACCGTGACCGCGTCCAGCGCCTGACCGAGGTCGGCCAGGATATCGTCGATATGCTCGATGCCGATCGACAGCCGCACATAGCCGGGGCTGACCCCTGCCGCCATCTGCTCCTCCGCCTCCAACTGCGAGTGCGTCGTGCTGGCGGGGTGGATGGCGAGCGTCCGCGCGTCGCCGATGTTGGCCACGTGCAGCACCATCTGCAGCCGGTCGATAAACGCACGGCCAGCCTCGGCGCCGCCCGCGAGCTCCAGCCCCACCAGGCCGCCATAGCCGCCGTGCATATAATGCGCTGCGCGGGCCGCATTGACGCCGGTCTGCTGCGACGGGTGGATCACCCGCGCCACCTCCGGCCGCTTCACCAGGAAATCGACGACCGCCTGCGCGTTGCTGCAGTGCCGCTCCATCCGCAGCGCCACCGTCTCGATGCCCTGCAGCACCAGGAATGCGTTGAACGGGCTGAGCGCCGGGCCGAGGTCGCGCAGCAAGGTGACCCGCGCCTTCAAGACATAGGCGACGGGGCCGAGCGGCTTGGCCGCTTCCACCCACACAGCGCCATGATAGCTCGCATCCGGCTGATGCAGCGCCGGCTGGCGGTCCGGATGCGCCGTCCAGTCGAAGTTGCCGCCATCCACGATCAGCCCGGCGATCGACGTGCCGTGTCCGCCCAGATACTTGGTCGCCGAGTAGATCACGACCGCCGCCCCATGGTCGAACGGACGCACCAGCAAGGGCGCCGCGGTATTGTCCATAATGAGCGGAATGCCGAACCGCCGGCCGATCGCCGCGACCTCGCCGATCGGGAACACCTCAAGCTTCGGGTTCGGCAGCGTCTCGGCGTAGTAGGCCCGGGTGCGGTCGTCGGTGGCGCGGGCGAACGCCTCGGGGTCGGACGGGTCCACGAAGCGCACCTCGATCCCCTGGTCGCGGAACGTGTTGGCGAACAGGTTCCAGGTGCCGCCATACAGGTTGGTCGAGCTGACGATGTTGTCGCCGACCCGCGCCAGGTTCTGCACCGCGATCGCCGACGCGGCCTGCCCGGACGACACCGCCAGCGCCGCAGCGCCGCCCTCCAACGCCGCAACGCGCTTTTCCAGCACGTCCGCGGTCGGGTTCATGATCCGCGTGTAGATGTTGCCGAGCTGTTTCAGCGCGAACAGGTCGGAAGCGTGCTCGGCGCTGTCGAACTGGAAGCTGGTGGTTTGGTAGATCGGCACCGCAACCGCGTTGGTGGCGGGGTCGTGGCGCCAGCCGGCGTGCAGGGCCAGGGTCTCGGGGTGCTTGGAATTCATCGCGAAGGTCCCTTGTTGATTATTCCCGGCATGATAGCCGCGGAGACGCCCCGCACGGAAGCGCGAACCCGGGATGCCGCCCTGCGTTGCCTCCGGCACTATAGGAGAAGCGACCATGGACACAGAAACGATCAAGCTCGCCGCCGCCGATATCGAGGCGACCCCGTTTAAAATCCCGGGCGCCCAGGGCGAGTTCCGCATCCAGATTCTGAACGAGGACCAGGCCCGCGGTGTCGTGACCACCATCGTGCACTTGTCGCCCGGCGGCTCGATCCCAGCCCACCGTCACCAGGCCGGCGCCGAGATGCACTACGTGCTTGAAGGCGACCTGACCGACGCCGGCCGGGAACTCGGTGTTGGCGGTTTCCTGACCCACGCGGCGGGCCAGGTGCATGGACCGCATGAGAGCCGCGGCGGCGCCAAGGTGCTCACCGTGCAGCAATGGCAGTCGAAGGACGGCAGCTTCGATTTCGAGCCGGCCTGACCCCGATGGATCAGGCGTTCCCCGAACTTCCCGCCGGCGCCTTCGCCAAGGCTGATCCCTCCCCGGATACCCGGTTTTACATCCAGGCGCGCCTAGTGACGCACATCGACGACGCTGCCATCGCCGCGGTCACGACGCTGTATCGCGAGTTTTTGCCGCCGGGCGGCGTGGTGCTCGACGTCATGTCGAGTTGGGTGAGCCACTTGCCGGACGACGTCGCCTATGCCGAGGTGATCGGCCATGGCATGAACGCTGCCGAACTCGCGGCAAATCCTCGTCTGGATCGCTGGTTCACCCAGGACCTTAACGCCGACCCAGCACTGCCGCTGCCGCCCGCCAGCATCGACGCCGCCTGCATGTGCGTATCCGTCCAATACCTCCAGCATCCGGCCAAGGTATTTTCAAGCCTGGCCCAGGCATTGCGCCCTGATAGTCCCGTGCTGGTCACCTTCTCGAACCGCTGTTTCCCCACCAAGGCTGTGGCGATCTGGCAGGCGCTGGATGGTCCGGACCAGTGCCGCTTGGTCGAACTTTATCTGCAGCGCGCCGGCTTCCAATCGGTCGAGAGCCGCATGCTGCGGGATGGCCGCCGAAGTGATCCGCTCTGGGCGGTCATTGGGCGCGCACCGGCGTGATTGGGATGGTGGGCGCCGTTGGGTTCGAACCAACGACCCGCTGATTAAGAGTCAGCTGCTCTACCAACTGAGCTAGGCGCCCACTGAACCCGCCTATAGCAGCGCTGCCCGAGCTTGCAAAGTCT
>JANXVC010000199.1 GCA_025351925.1 Rhodospirillales bacterium
CTCCAAGTGGGGCGCTGACCTGTTCGCCGGCGTGCGCTCCGTCATCGGCACCGCCGCACGCCGTGGCATGGGCGCCTACCAGGCTATCCAGCAAACCCTACGCGGGCAGGCCACTCCCTACCCGGGTTGAGCAGAAACTCGCCGGCGCCGATCTCCGGCGCGATCCGATCTTTTATGCTCGGACAGGACTACGCCGTCGCCTCGCAGGCGGTGTTCAGCTTCTTCTATGTCGATCGGCATGCCTTCGGGAAGACGGACCGGACTTCGGGCTTTCGCCTCGATCGTTCGCAGCTTGGGCTGCTTGGGTTGAAGTAGGCGCGGGCACGTTTCTGCGTCCACGCCGCAGTCGTGTCATCAACACGAGCCGTTTTGGGGAAAGCGCCATGGCTGAGATCACCACCGACGACCTCGCGATCGCCTACAGCGACGATGGCCCGAAGGATGGCCCGGCCGTTCTGCTGCTGCACGGCTGGCCGGACGATGCGAGCACCTGGGACCGGGTTGCGCCGGCGCTGAACGCGGCGGGGCTGCGCACCATCGTGCCGAGCCTGCGCGGCTTTGGGCAGACGCGTTTCCGCTCCGCCGCGGCCTTGCGCACCGGCGATAGCAGCATCCTGGCGATGGACGCCGTCGCGTTGATGGACGCGCTGCGGATCGAGCGGTTTTTCGTGGCTGGGCATGACTGGGGCTCGAACATGGCCGAGGCGCTCGCGATCGGCTGGCCGGACCGGGTCGGGCGGATTGCCATGCTGTCGAGCATGCCGCGGCTGGGCGGCGTGACGCTGCAGTCCTTCGCGCAGGCGCAGCGCCAGTGGTATCACTGGTTCCAGGCGACCAAGCGCGGTGAGCGGGTGGTGCGGCAGGACCCGCGCGGCTTCGCCCACATCATGTGGGTCAACTGGTCGCCGAAGGGCTGGTTTGACGCAGCGACGTTCGAGCGCGTGGCGGCGTCGTTCGACAACCCCGACTGGATCGACGTGACGCTGCACTCGTATCGCGCCCGCTGGGACGAGGCCGAGCCCGATCCACGCAGCCGCTGGCTCGAGCAGAAGGTGCGGGCGACGCAGCAGCTCGCGGTGTCGGCGCTGTACTTTCAGGGCGAGGTGGACGGCGTTAACCCGCCCGAGATGAGCGAGAACTTGGCAGCGAAGTTTTCCGGCCCGTTCGAGCGGGTTATGCTGCCGGGTGTCGGGCATTTCCCAACGCGGGAGGCGCCCGACGCGGTTGCCGCACGTTTGGTCGGGCTGTTCGGGACACGCGACTGACGCCGGCCGCGGTCATCGCTTGTTGAGCACCCTCAGCGGTTGCGTGCGGCGAACCCGCTGCACCGTCCCACGTTGTCTGGTGCTAACGTCGAGAAAGCCGGAGCGAGCGCATGAGTGCCCAAACGAAGAACCAATACGCGATGCAGGACCCGACCAAGCAGTACCCGCAACCGAAGTTCGAGGACCAGCCGCAATCCGCGCCCGGCCTCGCGCGCGACATGGACCCTAAGCCCGACCATGGCGAAGAGAGCTACCGCGGGTTCGGCCGCCTTGAGGGCCGCCGTGCCGTCATCACCGGGGCGGATAGCGGCATCGGCCGTGCGGTCGCGATCGCATTCGCCCGCGAGGGCGCCGACGTGGTGCTGAACTACCTGCCGTCCGAGGAGGCCGACGCCAAGGAGGTCATGGCCCTCGTCGAGGCCGCCGGCCGGAAAGCGACCGCGATGCCCGGCGATCTCAGCGACGAGGCGTTTTGCATGAAGCTGATCGAGCAGGGCCGGGCGGCGCTGGGCGGCATCGACATCCTGGTGAACGTTGCGGGCAAGCAGACCGCGCAGAAGGATATCGCCGACATCACGACCGCGGAGTTCGACGCCACGTTCCGCACCAACGTCTATTCGATGTTCTGGCTGTGCAAGGCGGCGCTGCCGCACATGCCGCCGGGCGCGACGATTATCAACACGACGTCGATCCAGTCGTATCAGCCGTCAAAGACTCTGCTGGACTACGCCTCGACCAAGGCGGCGATCACCGCCTTCACCCATGCGCTGGCCAAGCAGGTTGCCTCCAAGGGCAGGGATTTCGCATCAAGCGACGGGCATGTGGTCGAGGATGTCGGCGAGAACGCGCACGTCCAGCACTGCATCGCGCATGGTGTGGCGCATGGAGTTCTTGCCCGTGACGATGCGGACGGCGTTGAGCGCCACGCG
>JANXVC010000275.1 GCA_025351925.1 Rhodospirillales bacterium
CCAAGTGGGGCGCTGACCTGTTTGCGGGCGTGCGCTCGGTCATCGGCACCGCCGCACGCCGCGGCATGGACGCCTACCAGGCTATCCAACAAACCCTGCGCGCCCAAACTGCTACCTACCCGGGTTGAGCAGAGACCTGCATGGGACCAAGTGAAGTCGGAACCGTCGCGCCCCAGCCCGCAACGCATGCGCGAGCACCTGGCCCATCTCGCCTGGCTGCGCGGACAGGCGGTTGCGGACGAGGTGTTCGCCGGCATCCCGGACCGCAAGCTCCGGCACTTTGCCGCCGAGGCCAAGTCGCTCAATGCCGCCGCCCTGTCCCATGTGACCCCGTCCAGACGCGTGGCCATCATGGCCGCCCTGCTGCGCCGCCAGGTAGCGCATGAGCTGGACGATGCGGCCGAGATGTTCGTCCGCCTCACCACCCGCATGCACAACCGGGCCAAGCAGGCGCTTGACGAGCATCGCACCCGGCACGCGGAGGAAACTGACGCCCTTGTTGCGCTGCTGCGCGAGACGGTGCTGGCCTGCCAGGACCAGGATGTCGACCGAGATGCCAAGCTTACGGCGGTCGAAGGCCTGCTGCTGCCGAATGCCGACACGATCCTGGCGCAGTGCGAGGCGCATACAGCGTTCGCCGGCAACAACTACCTGCCCCTGCTGACGCGGTTCTACAAAGGCCAGCGCGCGGCCTTCTTGCGTTTCCTGGCTCACGCCGCTCCGATCTCCACCTCGCAGGACCGTGCCGTCGAGCAGGCGATCGCCTTCCTGCTTGCGCACCACGCCCATCGCCGGCCAAAGCTGCAGGTGGCGTGCGAGGAGCACGTGGACGGCCGGGCCACGCCGCGCCCGCTGCTCGACCTGTCTTTCGTAGACGAGAAGTGGTGGCCGCTGCTGACCGGACGCACGGCGCGAACCCGCACCGGTCGAAGTGGACCGGCGCCATTTCGAGGTCTGCCTGTTCACGCAGGTGGTCAACGACTTGAAGTCCGGCGACCTCTGCATCCCCGGCAGCGACGAGTACGGCGACTACCGAGACCAGCTCATCACCTGGGAGGAGTATCACCGCGACATCGAGGGCTACGCGGAACAGGCCGGCGTGCCCGCCGTTGCCGGCGCGTTCGTTGCCGCCCTGAAGGCCCGGCTCGCCGAAACCGCAGACCGTATTGACCGAGCCTTTCCAGACAATGAGCACGTCGAGATCGTGAACGGCGAGCCCGTGGTGAAGCGGCTGCGCGCGCAGGATGCCGTAGACGGCACGGCCTTTCTGGAACGCTTGCTGAAAGCTCGCTTGGCGCCGGTCGGGGTCTTGGAAGCTCTTGTCGATATCGAGCACTGGCTGGGCTGGACCCGGCATTTCGGCCCGGTGTCCGGACTGGAGACGAAGCTCGACCGCCCGCGCGAGCGCTACGTCGCCACCACGTTCTGCTACGGATGCGGATTGGGGCCGAGCCAAGCGGCGCGGTCGCTCAAGGGGCTGGACCGCCGTCATGTCGCCTTCGTCAACCAGCGCCACGTCACCGAGGAGATCCTGGACGACGCGATCGCCGGCGTGATCGACGCCTACGCCCAGGTCGGACTGCTCCGCTACTGGGGTGACGGCAGCTCGGCGTCGGCCGACGGCATGAAGTGGGGCGTGCATCCGGAGAGCCTGAAGTCCTCGTACCACATCCGCTACGGCGGCTATGGCGGCATCGGCTACTACCTGGTGTCCGACACCTACATCGCCCTGTTCTCGCGCTTCCTGGCCTGCGGCGCCTACGAGGGGCATTCCATCCTCGACTTCGTGGCCGAGAACCGTTCGCTGTTGCAGCCCCATACCGTCCATTCGGACAGCCACGGCCAGAGCGCGCCGATTTTCGGACTGGCGCATTTGCTCGGTATCGAGCTGATGCCGCGCATCCGCGGCTGGCAGGATCTGCACCTGTTCCGGCCCGACGCTGGGACCCGCTACGCCCACATCGACAGCTTGTTCACCGGTGCGATCGATTGGCCGCAAATCGAGGCGCACCTGCCCGACATGCTGCGCGTGGCGCTCTCCGTCCATGCCGGGCGCCTGCTGCCGTCCGCCATCCTGCGCCGGCTTGCGACCTACAGCCGCAAGAACCGGCTCTACTTCGCATTCCGAGAGCTTGGCCGTGCTATCCGCACGGATTTCCCGCTTCGTTATCTTGGGTCAATTGAGCTGCGACGCGCGATCGGTGCAGCGACCAACAAAAGCGAGCACTTCAACCGCTATGCCCAGTGGGTCTCGTTCGGCAGCAGCGGCTTGGCTACCGCCGCCGAGCGCGACGAGCAGCGCAAGATGGTCAAGTACAACCACCTCGTCGCCGACCTGCTCATCTTCCACACCGTCGTCCGCATGGCGCGCGCGCTCGACAGCCTCGCCGCGGATGGGCATGGCGCAGCGATCACGCCCGAAGCCCTCGCCGGCACCAGCCCTTACCTGAACGAGCACCTCAACCGCTTCGGCAGCTACGTTCTCGACCTCAGCACACCGCCCGCACCGCTGCCATTTGCGCTTCCAATTCGGCCCCAAGCGTCACGCCGAAGCGCAACGACTCCCATGGCGGCCTCTGTATGAGGATTTGGCGCGGATCGTCGCCATGGTCCAGTTCGCGCCCGCCGTTGGCCGCATCGGTTAAGCACTCGCGACGCGATTACCTCAGTTCGAGGAGCGGCGGCAGGGACTTTCCCAATAACCCTTGCTTTCGGGAAAGTAACCTGGTGCGACGGCAGACGCCGCCTGCCTTTCAGGTCGATAGCGGAGCGCCTGTCAAGCATCATTTTAGGGAAAGTCGCCCGCCATGAAGCCGCCCCCGAAGGTCCCCAATGCCGAGCGGCGCAGCCGGGAGCACCTGACGCCGCCCGAAATCGACCGGCTGATCGCCGCCGCACAACGCCAGGGCCGTCACGGTCATCGCGACGCCACGATGATCCTGCTCGCCTACCGGCACGGCCTGCGCGTCTCGGAGTTGGTCGACCTGCGGCGCGAGCAGGTGGATCTGCGGCAGGGTCTGTTGCATGTGCGCCGATGCAAGAACGGGCTGGCCAGCACGCATTCCCTGCGCGGCCCAGAACTACGCGCTCTGCGCAAAGTGCTGCGCGACGATCCGGAAACAGCCTACGTCTTCATCTCCGAGCGCGGCGCGCCGATGACTGCGGCAACCTTCCGCAAACTCATCGCCCGCGCCGGCGACGCGGCCAAGCTCGGCATGCCGATCCATCCGCACATGCTCCGCCATTCCACCGGCTTCAAGCTTGCCAACGACGGCCAGGACACCCGCGCCATCCAGCACTACCTGGGGCACAAGAACATCCAGTACACCGTCCTCTACACCCAACTCGCGCCGGATCGCTTCAACGATTTCTGGACGGACTGAATTGGTCGCGGCCGAACGATAAAGCGTTAGACCTACGAGGACCTGGATCCGCGACCATCGGCACAGCCTTCCAAACTATTTGAGGTCAGGCGATTGGGTCGCGCACAGCTCATTCTTGCTCCGTCCGGCTCTTCCAATCGGCTGAGCGCTATGTGGGTTTTACCACATCGTGCCTGCCGCGACCGTGGCTCTCTTCCTTCGACGCCGGTCCACTAACCGGCAAGCAAAGGAGACGTCACCATGAAATATCCATTCCAGATCGTTAACGCCCCGAACGACACCTTCACCGAATTGCTCGGCGTCAATGACGCGGGGGAAATTGTGGGCCTGCACGGCGCCAAGGTGAACCAGGGCTTCTCTCTCACCCTGCCGAACAGCTTTGCCGCTATCACGCCGCCAGGCGCCGTCCAGACGGACGTCGTCGGCATCAACAACAAGGGCACCAGCGACGGCTTCTTCGTGGACGCCAACGGCACCACGCATGGCTTCATCGACACCAATGGCGCCTTCACGGCGGTCGACGCGCCCAAGACGGCCTTCAACCAGTTGCTTGGCATCAATGACGTCGGCCAGGAAGCCGGCTACTCCTCACTCGACCCGGCGGGCCAGGTCAATCAACTCGCCTACGTCCGGCAGGCGGACGGCACGTTCACCTTCCTGACTCTGCCGACCAATGTGAATAGCCAGGCGACCGGCATCAACAATGCCGCCACCAGCGTCGGATTCTACATGCCGACCGCCAACACCTCCGACGGGTTCATCCTGAGCAACGGGCAGCTCACGACTCTACAGGCGCCGGGCTCGACTTTCACCCAGGCGCTCGGAGGGAACAACGAGGGCCAGGTTGTCGGCTTTTACAACGACGCCGGCGGCATGGCGCATGGGTTCGTCTATAGCGGCGGGCTCTACACGACGGTCGACGTGCCGGGCGCGTCGGCGACGACGATCAACGGGATCAACGACGCCGGCACAATCGTCGGCTTCGACGTCAATGCGGCGGGCAACACGGAGGGGTTCGATCTCAGCCTGCCGCTCGTGCAGCAGACGGATACAACCTCCGGCCTGGTCACCCAGCAGGCCATGACCGCCTATACCGGGCCGGTCAGCACCCTGAACGACGAGTTCATCAACATCACGCCCCACAACGTCAACATGTCCACGACGCAGCAGAACGTGTTCCTGCATAGCGGAGCTGGCGACGACGCCTTGCAGGTGTTTGCCGGACAGAACGTGCTCGACGGCGGCAGCGGCTCCAACTTCCTGGTAGGCGGCACGGGCGCCGACACCTTTTTCGTGGACGGGCGCAACGCCAACCCAACCTGGAGTACCATCGTCAACTTCCACGCAGGGGACGGCGCGACGCTCTGGGGGTGGCAACCCGGCGTCTCGAAGCTGAGCTGGTCCAACAGCGACGGCGCGGCCGGCTACAAGGGCGCGACGCTCGAAGCGGACCTCGCCGGGAACGGCCATGTCGGGGCGTCGATGACCTTCGCTGGCTTCTCCGCCGATCAGGCAAGCCACCTGCAGATCAGCACGGGCACGGTGGGCGGCGTTTCGTATCTGCACATCAGCGCCTGAGGGATCGCAATGCACGCTGCGGCACGAGCGCTTTGACCGATGCCGCAGCTCGACCCTGAAACAATCAAGGGCGGTCTTGGCGATCCTGCCGGTCACCGTACCCGGCTCAGGCGGCGCAACCTGCCGGCCGCGGCCGTAAGCTCCGCGAACGGGATGAGCGACAGCGCCTCATCCCGGCTGCGCAGCACCAGCGCGCGGCAGGGCTGCCCCTCGCGTCCGCGGATCTGCAGCTCGTGCAGCGCCGTCGCCGGCACCGCATGGCCGGCAACTCCGAGCACGGCGTCCGAGACGATGACGGTGCATCGCAGCTCTTTCGTCATCGCCTCCAGCCGTGCGGCGACATTGCCGGTGTCGCCCAGAAACATCACCGAGGGGCGGCCGAGCACCAGGATCGAGCCGACCGCGGCGATGCCGCTATGCATCCCGATCCCGAACGCGAGCGGCTGCGCGATCTCCGCCTGCAGCTCGGTCGAGAGCTGCTCAAGGCTTTCCCAGATGGCGAGCGCGGCCTGCAGGGCGCTCGTGGCCCCGGCGGCTGCGTTCCCTGCTCCGATCCCGAACACGCTCATGATGCCGTCGCCGGCGACGCTGGTCACATGGCCGCCATGCGCCTGCAAAGCCGCCGTCACGCGTTGGACGTAGCGGTCGATAATGAACAGGGCGTCGAACGGCAGGCGTCCGGCTGCTAGGTCCGTCGATCCCCGCAGATCGATGAACAAGGCGGTGATGTGGACCTCCCGGCTCTCGTTGACGGTGCTGCGAATGCCCTGCGGGACGACGCTCGCAGGCAGCAGCGGCACGACGGACACGTCGTGGGCTGGCCGCAACTGGCAGGCAAGGCGGACGAAAGGGGGCGCGTTGACCCGGTCGAGCGTCTCCCGTTCGCCCGGCATCGAGGGCGGCAGGCCGTCCAGCCCGCGCGCCACCCGCACCCGGCAGGTGGAGCAACGCCCGCGGCCGCCGCAGATGGCGGCGTGCGGGATGCGCGCCCAGCGGCTGGCTTCGAGGACGGAGAAACCGTGCGGCACTTCGACGACGCGCCCATTCGGATAGGTGATCCGCAAGGCGGCCTTGCGCTCACGAATGTTGCGCCAGAAGCGCAGCGCGAGAATGCCGCCGACCAGGGCCACGTAGGCGAGCTGCAGGGCCTCCCACAGGTTTCTCAGGGCGGCCAGCGCGAATGCCTTTGGCGTGCCAGGCGGCGGCGGCCCGTGCGTCTCGGCGAACCCCGGCTGCAGTGCCGCCGTCATCGCGGTGTCCCAGCCGGCGTTCACCAGGCCGAGCACCGCGAGGAACGGCAGCAGCACCACGATTGCGAGAAGGATTGGCCGGCACTTGCCGTAGAATGACCGGAATCGCAGCCAGAAATGGATACCGATGCAGCCATGCACCCAGACGAAGCACAGCAGGGTGAATTGACGCAGCAGCCCGGTCGCCGGCGACGTCATCCAATACTGATACAGGATGCGGTAGTAGCTGTCGTCGAGGCCATACAGCACAGCGCCGAGCCGCACGTTGACGGCGTGCGGGATGATGAGGAACGGGATGGACAGCCCCAGCCCGAGCTGCCAGGCCTCGGCGGCGGGAATGCGAAGATGGCGGCGGCGATACAGCGCGCGCAGTCCGAGGCTGGCATGCACGAACAGCGATACGAACAGCGCGCTGCGCCCGACCCAGCCCTGCCAAGGGGAGAGCAGGATGTTGCGGCCCACGGCGTCCATGGTGGGCAGCCGGAACAGGCCCATGGCGTGGCTGGTGAAATGGCATGCAGCGAAGGCGAACAGGGTGAGGCCTGTCGTCAGCCTGGCAATCCGCTCCATGCTTCGCCCATCCTCAAGCCGTATTAGGGCCGGACACGCTGATCCCGGTTGGGCGACGGCGCGCCCATGAGGTCACCTATAAGCCCACGCGACCGCTTATGGGATAGGTGCCGCCAATCCCACATCCTTTCCGATTGCGGCTCACCCGGTCATGATCGATCCATGTCCCAGAAGCCCGAGACGCTGGCCCGCATTCCGATGTTCCGCTCGCTCGGCCAGGACGCTGTTCTGCGGCTCGACGCCGGCTGCATCTGGCGCCGGGCACGCGCGAGGGAGTGGGTGCTGGACTACCAGTCGGGCGGAACCGACCTGTTCTTCGTGTTGGGCGGCCACGTGCGGGTCTTGATCACCGCCGCCAGCCGTGAGGTGATCCTGCGCGACATCCGCGACGGGGAGTTCTTCGGCGAGCTCGCCGCGATCGATCAACGGCCGCGGTCGGCCGGCATCCTCGCCATCACCGATACGACAGTCGCCCGCATGCCGGCCGGCCTGTTCCGGCGCGCAGTGCACGAGCACCCGGACGTTTGCGATCAATTGCTCCAAGCGCTCGTCGCGCAGATCCGGATGCTTGCCAACCGTGCCAATGAGCAGTCCAGCCTCGGCACCAGCCAGCGTCTATATGCCGAGCTGCTGCGGCTGGCCCGCGTGCCCGCGGGAAGCAGCGGCACGCTGGTGGTGTCGCCCCCGCCCACCCACGCCGAGCTCGCCGCCCGCGTAAGCAGCCATCGCGAGGCCATTACGCGCGAGCTGAACGCGTTGGAACGCGGCGGGCTGATCGAGCGGCGGCGCGGGGCGATCGTGCTGCTCGACGCCAAGCGCCTGCAGGCGATGGTGGCCGAGGACAGCGCCGTCTGAGACCAGCCGATGGGCTGGGCCGCCTGCTGACCCCGGCGGTTTCGACCGGACGGGACGTCGTGCCTTGTGGGTTTTCCCACAGACCCACCCCGCATGGGCCCGGCGATATCCCGGTGTCGCGACCATCCGGAGACAACCATGCAATTCCTGACCTACGTCACGATGATCAACGCCGTCCATCCAAGGCGTGCCGCCGTGCTTGCGACCCTCACGGCATACGGCCTCAATGCAGCCGCCGCTCGTGCAGCCACGATCGATACTGCCAGCCTCACCGGTGGCGGGCTCCTGGATGCGGTCGCACTCAATCTTGCGGAGGTTTTCTCCGAGACGCTCACCGGCGTGCTGAAAATCATCGGTTATGGCTACGCTGGGCTTTTTGGGATCTCGCTTGCCGCAACCCTCTGCCGAGTGCACCGCTTCGCAAGGCTCCCGCGCCAGAGCGGGCGGGTACAGATTGCCGACGCGGAAGCGCGCCGCCAGGTTGGAGTCGTCCGGTGAAGACCTTCGACGTCGCCGCCCGACAGTCCATCCTGAGCCGGAGCCAGCTTTTCCAGGGGATGACGCCGGCGGAGCTGGACGGCGCTGTCGCCCATGCCGTGCTCCGGCGCATTCCGCGCGGCGACTACATCCTGCATCAGGGTGCCCCGAGCCCCGGCGTGTTCATGATCGCCGCCGGGCGCGTGCGCGTCAGCCTGGTCGCAGAGGATGGCAAGGAAATCACGCTCGGCGTGCGCGGCCCAGGCGAGGCCCTGGGGGAGATGTCGCTGCTCGACGGTGACGGCTGCAGCGCGTCCGCCTCCGCCCAGGAGGAGTGCGTGCTGCTGGTCATTGAACGCGCGCAGTTCAACCGTATCCTTCGCGAGAACGCCAATCTCTGCATGCGCCTGCTCGCGATGTTGTCCGGGCGCCTGCGCGAGTCCAACACGGCCCGCCTGGATATGGCGCGGTTTGACTTGCCAACCCGTCTCGGGCGCGTGCTGCTGCGGCTGGCGCGAGACTACGGCGACAAGTGCGCGGCCGGCACGCGCATCGCGCTTAGGCTGTCGCAGAAGGACATCAGCTCGCTCGTTGGCGCCTCGCGGGAGAAGGTGAACAAGCAGCTCCGCCGCTGGGAGCAGGACGGCATCCTCGGCAGGGATGGCGGCTGGCTGGTCATTGTTCGCTCGGAGGCGCTCGCCCAGCTTGGGTGAGCGCTGGGGGCGCTTTGCATCGCGCCCCCAGAGCATCTGTCGCATCTTGCAAGCCCCCATTTTCCTGTCGATCACGGTTCCCGCATGCCCTCCGAGAGGGTCGGCACCACACGCGACAGCAGGTATGCCAGCACCGTGCGCTGGCCGACCTTGATGTCCACCGTCACCGGCATGCCCGGCGTCATATGGAACCCGGCCGGCAAATGCTGCAGCTTCATCTCGCCCAGTGAAACGCTCGCCCGGTAGAACGCCCCATCCTTGGCGGCCTCGGCGCGGGAGGCATTCGGACGGGACGGATGCTCGCGGGCATACTGCGGATTGGTGAAGCTGTCGGCGCTGACGGTGGTCACGACGCCTCGCCCATAGCCGTAGCTGGCATAGGGAAACGTGTCGAACTTGATGACCGCTGGGTTGCCGGACTGCACGAACCCGGCGTCGCGGCCGGCTATGCTCGCCTCGACCTCCAGGAGCGCGTCGATCGGCACCATGGTGATGAGCTCGTCGCCGGATTGCAGCACCGAGCCCACCGACACGCGCGCGACGCTCAGCACGATGGCGTCACAGTCGGCCCGCAGATCCACCAGGCTGCGACGCAGCGCCGACTTGCTGCGCTGCTCGCGCGCGTCGGACAGCTTGCGTCCCTGCTCGGTCAACTGCTGCAAGGTCTCGCGCCGGTATTGCTCGACCGCGCTGTCGCGTTCGGACATCAGCGCCTCCAGGTCGCTGCGCGCGGCCATGCTGCTGGCGTGGGCCGCCTGCAGGGTGCGCTCCACCTCGGCACGCTGCGCACCGGCATCCAGGGTGTTGAGCTTGCTGCCGACCTGCAGGCGTTCCAGCTCGCGCCGCATCGTCTCTTTGGTGGTCGCCGTCCGCAGCTGTTCGGCGTAGCCCGTGATGTCCGACTGGGTTTGCGCCACCCGGGACCGGGCGCTGTCGATCTTCTGCCGGTAAGTTTCGAGCCTCGCCGTCTGCTCCGCTCGACGTTGGGCATGGATCATCCCCTGCAACTGCGCTGGCGTGCTGCCGTCCGATAGATAGATGCGCCCCTGGGACTCGGCCTCCAGGCGGTCGACCTCAGCCTGCAGGCTGGCCATCTGCGCCTCGCTGGCCGTCGCCTCGGCCGCTGCGAAGGTCGGATCGAGCCGGGCCAGCAGGTCGCCGGCGTGCACGACCTGGCCCTCCTTGACGCTGATCCCGCGCACGATCGAGGCCTCCAGCGGCTGCACGACGATGTTCGGCGTCTGCGCGACCACCTTGCCCGGCACGGTCACGACGCGGTCGACGGCATACAGGCTCATGGCCGTGATGGCGGACCCGACCGCAGCGGCGATGATCCAGATCGTCGCACGGCCGCTGGTGGGCAGCGGACGCGCCAGGAACGATGCCGTGGGCGATTGGAATTCCATCAACGCCGGTGCGGCGGTCTCGCTGCTGTTGCCGTGGAATGGACGCCCCCGCGACATCCCACGCAGGAAGTTTCCGCGGCGTGCGCCCATGGTCGCTATGGTGATGCTCATCGTTCAGGCTCCCTGTGTGACGGTTTCGAGGGTGGCGGGCTGGCTCCGCCCGGTCGCTAAATGGCGGTTCTGCTGCTGCCAGAGCTGCCGGTAGGCCGCGCAGCGTTCAACGAGCTCGCAATGCGGCCCGACATCCAGCACGCGGCCCTCGTCGAGCACCATGATCTGGTCGCAGTCCACCAGCGACGACAGCCGGTGCGAGACGATCAGCATGGTGCGGCCGCGGGCGATGCGGGCCAGGTTGGCGTTGACCAGCGCCTCGGTCTCGGGATCGAGCGCGCTGGTCGCCTCGTCGAGGATCAAGATGCGCGGGTCGTGCACCAGCGCCCGCGCGATCGCCAGCCGCTGCCGCTGGCCGCCCGACAGGTTGGGCGACCCCTCCTCGATAAAGGTCTCGTAGCCGCCCGGCAGCCGCTCGACGAACTCGCTGGCGCCCGCCAGTTGCGCCGCGCGCACGGCGTCGGCGAGGGTCAGGCCGGGCCGTCCCGCCAGGATGTTCTCGCGTATGGTGCCGCGGAACAGGAAGTTCTCCTGCAGCACCACGCCGAGGTTGCGGCGCAGGTGCGTGAGGTTGATGTCCCGGAGGTCGACGCCGTCGATGCTGACCAGCCCGGCGCAGACGCGCGCGATGCCCTGCAATAGGCGCGTGACAGTGGACTTCCCGGACCCGCTGCGGCCCACCACTCCCAATGTCGTGCCCGGCGGCACGCTAAAGCTGACGCTGTTCAGCGCTGGGCTGCTGGCGCCGGGGTAGCTGTAGCTGACCTTGTCGAACGACAATGCGCCCTGGAAGTGAGGCCGCAGGCCGGCGGTTGGATCGGCCGCCTCGGGCCGCTGGTTCAGCACCATGGCGGCGAGCGTCGTGGCGGTGCGGACCTCCTCGATGTCCTCCATCAGCTTCGCCAGGCTCGCCAGCGGCTGCGCGACCCGGCCGCTCAGCATCATGAACGCGACCAGGCCGCCCACCGCGACCGAGCCGTCGCTGGACAGCGCCATGTAGGCGCCGATCAGCAGCACGCCGCGCTGCATGAAGCCCTCGATCGGCGTCGCGATCATCTGGGTCAGGTTGCCGAGCCGGCCGGCCTCGACCTTCGCCTGCGTGGCCTCGGCGACGCAGGCGTCCCAGCGGTCGCGCTGCTGCTGCTCCAGCGCCAGCGACTTGATGGTGCGCATGCCGTGCAGGGTCTCGACCATGACGCTGGATTTGCTGGACTCCGCGTCGATCCAGCGCTTCACCCGCCGGCTCATCGGCCGCATGAAGCCCGCAATAGTCGCTGCAATCAGGCAAGCGCCGAGCAGCACCACGCAGGACAGCGTCGGCTGCAAATAGAAGAGGATTGGCAGCAGGACGACCAGCGTCACCAGGTCCAGCATCGTCGCCAGCAGCTTGCCGGTCAGGAACTCGCGGATCTTGTTGATCTGCTGTCCCGTCATCGACCAGATCGTGCCGGCCTGGTTGCGCTCGAAGTAGTCGAGCGGCAGCCGCAGCAGCCGCTGGAACACGTGCAGGTTCAGCCGCGCGTCGACCCGGGCGCCGACGACCAGGATCAACTGCCGCCGGGCATAGCCCAGCAGCGTCTCGGAGATCAGCGCCGTGCCGATCAGCAGCGACAGCAGCACCAGCGTGGACAGGCTTTGGTGGGTCACGACCTGATCGATCACCGCCATGACCATCAGCGGCGGTAGCACAGTGAGCAGGCTCAGTGCGATGGAGGCGAGGCCGACGTCGCGCATGGCGCCGCTCTCCATCCGCACCAATCCGGCGACCCAGCCGAGGTTGAAGGCGGCCTCGCTGCGGTTGGCCGCGCGTTCGGTGCGGATCAGGATGGCCTCGCCGCGGCACACGGCGGCGAGGGATTTCTGGTCGACCGCCAGCGGTGGGTCGGTCGGGCCGAGACGGGAGTGACGCAGCCAGACCACGTTGCGCTTTGCGTCATTCGCGACGAGCAAAACGGCGCTGCCGTCGTTGAGCAGCAGGACCACCGGCGAGGCGAGCTCCAAGGTGACGAGCTGCTGCCAGCGCAGCCGGGCCGCCTTCGCCCATAGGCCGCTGCGGCCAACCCATTCCACCAAGGCTGCCGGCGAGGGCACGGCGCTTTCCGGCACCGCCAGGTCGCCGCGATGCAGGTCGGCGCCGTGGAAACGCGCGACGGTGGCGATCGCGAGCAGCCGGACTCGCGTCGCCACCGCCGGGTCAGGCGCTGTGAACACGACCTTCTCGTCCTGTCCGACCAACGCAGCGACAGGCTGCGACCGGGTTTCGCCTTGCGTGCATGAAGCGATATCCACCGCTGTTCTCCCTTGATTGCCGCAACGGGATCGCTGCGCGCATCCTGGGTGCCATCCGGCGGACAGGCGCTGTGTGACCGCGGGCACAGCCTGGCGACAATCCGCTTACCTATCGCGAACAGCATTCATTGTGCAACAATCGGCAGTCGCCAGCGGAAAACCGCGATCGGCGAAACCAGTGACCGCGGTCACTACGGCCCGGCCCGGCACCGGGCAAACCGTTTCTCGTCACCGGATGCGGGACGGATTGCAAACAGGAAACAGCCAATCCGGCCCGGTCGCGGGACTTCTAGTGTTCACAACGTCAACTCAACAGGAGCTTTCCAATGTCCGTTAAATTCACTACTCTGAACGACCTCGCTGATCCGACCTTCAACCAGTTGCTCGGCATCAACAACAGCGGCGAGATCGCGGGTTATTTCGGCAGCGGCACGCCCGCGGCCGTGCATCCCAACAAGGGCTACACGGTGAAGGCGCCCTATGCGCAAGGGACATACCACAACGAGAACTTCCCCGGCTCGCAGCAGACCCAGGTGACCGGGATCAACAACACCGACCGCACCGTGGGTTTCTGGGCCGACGCGAACGGCGACAACTTCGGCTTTGTCGAGCATGACGGCAAATTCACCAACGTGGTCGACCCGGCCGCTCTGGGCAAGGCCGCCGGCGGCATGACGGTGGAACAACTCCTGGGCGTGAACGATCACAACGACGCCGTCGGCTTCTACACCGACGCCAATGGCAACAACCATGGCTTTACCTACGACATCGCAAAAGGCAGCTTCGACGCCGTCACCATCAACGGCTTCAGCAGCGTTACGGCGACGGGCATCAACAACGAGGGCGAGATCTCGGGCTTCGTGCAGAATGGCGGGGCGACCGTGGGCTTCGTCGAGGAACACGGCAAGATCGAGTTGCTGACGGGGCCGAAGGGCGCGGTCTCGGTGCAGGCGCTCGGCCTCAACAACAAAGACCAGGTCGTTGGGTCCTTTACCGACGCAACCAACGCGACACATGGCTTCCTGTTCGACGAGAAGTCCAAGACCTACACAACCATCGACGACCCCAATGGCGTGAAGGGCCCCACTGCGTCGACGGTCGTGAACGGCATCAACGACAAGGGCCAGCTCGTCGGCTTCTACCTCGACACCGCCGGGAACACCGATGGCATGCTGGTCCAGGTGAGCGGCCACCACGGGTCTTAGGGCTGGTTTTCACAACAGGCGGCGCCCGTTTGGAGAACTGGCGCCGCAGTAGTGAAACTTTGACCATGACAAACCGCAGTGCTCAGCGCAGCATTACCTTCGCCAGCCGTGTGCTCTCCGCGAGCTGAACAATCAGGAAACGCTGCAGCAGGTTGACGAAGGCTGGATCGTGAAGCGGACGTGGCCGGATTGCTTCAGCCGTGCCGACACGCAGCCGCGCTCGATTAGGTACATCGCATCGTCCGGCTCGCCCTGGCGTCTTGTGGCTGCTCGCCAAATATGAGGCGGGCCAGGATGCAAAGGCCCTGACCCTGATCAAGAAGGTCTCACCGGCAGCGTGGCGTCATGTCCACCTGAATGGCCACGACACCTTCCGCGGCAGTGGGCAGGTCATAGACCTAGATGCGATCGTGGCGGGGCTGGATTTGGCTTGACGGAATTTTCTGGGGTTTGTTGTGCCATGAACGTGTCTAACGGCACGGTGCTGTGTCTGAGATGAAGGTAGGCCCTTCGAAGTCGGTTTGTAGGAACAGGCTTCAAACAGCCGTAAGCTGCTTCAGTCCGAAAGGCTGCGGTGGTGAACGTTACGGTCAAAAGGCGTGAGATAAACATGTCATGTGTGGATGAGAGAGACGAACGAAAGTGAACCACTGACGACGCATCGAAAGAAACTGGTGACATCAAAACTGGGGACGCGAACCCTTCCCAGGATGAATATGGCGGGTGCCTACTGACTGGCCATGTGGTGTCCGGTGTACAGGTGGCGTGACTCTCATTTGGGCTTGGACATGGAACTTGGGAACTCGTCGTGCCATGCCAAGGGAAACCTTATAAGTGCGAAACACGAAGGGGGACATTACCGATGGGCATGACGGGGGCGGATCATCCAGGAGTAGCTGCGAAGCGCTTGTAATGAGCGTGGAGCGAAGGGGATGACCCAGCTTAAGGAAGGTCGTCGCCAACCGAGAAATCGGGAGGAGCGTTCGACATTCTGCGTCGACTGTCGTCGCAAGACGGTAGGCAAATGGCTGGGACGAGCCGTGTAAATCGAGAGGGTGCGCCGTGAAAACGGCAGGTCGAATCCCCGTCTCAGACGGGGGACAGCGTGGTGCACGGATCGGGCGGTGGTGCTGAAGCGTCGGGTGACGTAGGGGATTACTCTCCCAAACTCCGGATGCCCATCTTGCCATTCAAGCTGAACCAGGACCGCCGCCATCACATTCCGCGCCAGCAGCGCAAGGT
>JANXVC010000278.1 GCA_025351925.1 Rhodospirillales bacterium
ATGGCGTCGGCGAGCGTCGGGTTACCGAACACTGCGATCTGCCACACCGGCAGATCGACTGATCTCTGCGGTGACGGTCACTGACCCGCGCCATCCGTTGTATGGTCAGCGCCTGGCGGTCCTGTCTTTTGCCTGTGCCCGTGGCCCGCGCTTCATCGCCGTTGCTTTGCCGGATGGCCGTCGGCGCCTGATCCGGCGTGGCGCCACGGATCTTGAACGCCCGGCCGACACGAACTTTGCGGCTCCAAGGGTGTCGGCCCGTACGTTGTTGCCGCTGGCACGGCATATTCAGGGTTTGATGACCGCCTCCAGCACGGAGATCGTTCATGCCGCCTCGCCCCCACGATCGTGCACTCCCACCCCCACCATCTCCGAGCCGGAAGCAGCGACCGCGGCCATGGCCGGCGCTGGCGCCGCAGGTCCAGCTGCAGTTGGCCCAGCAGCTCGCCCGTCTGCTGCGGCGCGTCCGCGAGGAGGCGCATCATGCTGACCGTGTCCGATGACACCGCGCAGCGCGTCAGCACAGCGCACCGGGCCAAGCTGGCCTACATCTATGTGCGCCAGTCCACGGCCGTTCAGGTCCGCCAGCATCAGGAGAGCACCGAGCTGCAGTATCGCTTGGTCGACCGGGCTGCAGGGCTTGGCTGGCCGCGCGAACGGATCGCGGTGATCGACGACGATCTCGGCAAATCGGGCGCGTCCAGCGTGGAACGCCATGGCTTCCAGCGCCTGATCGCCGAGATCGGCTTGGGCAAGGCTGGGCTGGTGCTGAGCCTGGACGCCTCGCGCCTGGCCCGCAACAATCACGACTGGCACCAGTTGCTGGAGCTGTGCTCGATTTTCGGCGTGCTCATCGCAGACGGCGAGCGGCTGTACGACCCGGGCGCCTACCACGACCGGCTTTTGCTGGGGCTGTCCGGCATCATGAGCGAGGCGGAGCTGCACCAGATCCGCATGCGCCTGCACCAGGGCGAGCGGCAGAAGGCTGCGCGCGGCGAGCTGCGGCTGCCGTTGCCGGCCGGGCTGGTCCAGGAGCGCAGTGGCGGGATCACGCTCAACCCGGACGAGGAGGTGCAAGCGCGGTTGCGGTTCGTGTTCGACACGTTCCGCACGCTGCAGAGCGCCAAGGCGGTCATGCGCGAGCTGCAGCGGCACGGCCTGGCACTGCCGGTGCGTCCGATCCGCGGCCCCGCGCCGCATGAGGTGGTCTGGGTGCCAGCCGACAGCAGCCGGGTGCTGCAGATCCTGCACAACCCCGCCTACGCTGGAACCTATGCCTACGGGCAGCGCCGCCAGGATCCCATCCAGCGTCGTCCGGGAACCGCGCGAAGTGCTACGGTCAAGGTTGCGGTGGAAGGGTGGCCGGTCTGCCTGCGCGACGCCCACCCGGGCTACATCAGCTGGGAGGAGTTCATGGCCAACCAAGCGCGACTGGCCAGCAACGTCGCCCACCACGCGGCGGGACGGCCCGGCGTGCCGCGCCGGGGTTACGCTTTGCTGCAAGGGATCGCGGTCTGCGGCCGCTGTGGCCGGCGCATGGGCGTGCGCTATTCCGGGCCCCACGGCAACTACCCGGTGTATCATTGCAGCGCCGACCAGAGCCTGCAGAACCACCCGCAGTGCCAGCAAGTCCGGGCCTTGCGCGCGGATGCCGAGTTCGAGCGCGTGCTGCTGGAGGCCCTGGCTCCCGACCAGATCGCGCTGGCGGTCGCCGCCGTCGGCCAGCTCGAGGCGGAAACCCAGGCGCTTGAGCACCAATGGGCGCTCAAGCGCGAGCGCGCCCGCTACGAGGCCGAGCGGGCGCGACGACAATACGACGCCGTGGAGCCAGAGAACCGCTTAGTGGCCCGCTCGCTTGAGCGGGTCTGGGAGGAGAAGCTGCGCCAGGCCGAGGCAGTCGAGCAGGCGCACGCGGCCTGGCAAAGCGAGCAAACGGGTGCACTGGCCGACACGGAATGCGCCGAGGTACTCGGCTTGGCCCAGGACCTGCTGCGCGTATGGCAGGCCGCCACGGCCGAGGAGCGCAAGCGCATGCTGCGGCTCGTGGTGCGCGAGGTCACGCTCGACCAGAAGCGCGAGCTTGGGCTGGTCTCAGGGATTTCGCACCAAAAACTCTGTTGCCACGGTCTGCTTGCACAGGGTGGCCCCTTCCCTGCGGCATATTCACGCTCGGATCAGGTCGAGCAGCTCTTCCTCGCTTAGGCGGGCGCTGGTTTCTGCTCCCTCCAGCAGCTCGGACGCCAGGTCGCGCTTGTCGCGGTGCAGCTGCACGATCCGCTCCTCGATACTTTCTTGCATGATCAGACGATAGATCGTCACCGGCCGTTCCTGCCCGATGCGGTGCGCCCGGTCCGAGGCCTGGTCCTCGACCGCCGGATTCCACCAGGGATCGAGGTGAACGACGTAGTCCGCCGCGGTCAGGTTCAGCCCGGTGCCGCCCGCGCGTAGGCTGATCAGGAACAGCTCCGCCCCGCCTGCCTGGAACGCAGCCACCCGGCGCTCACGCTCGGCTGATGGCGTGCTGCCGTCGAGGTATTCGTAGCGGACGCCACGCGCGTCCAGCGCCGCCCGCATCAGCCCAAGGTGGCCGACGAACTGGCTGAACACGAGTGCCCGGTGCCGGTTGAGCACCAGGTCGTCTACGAGATCGAGGAAGGCGTCCAGCTTGCCGCTGGGCACCCCGGCCGCAGGATCGATCAAAGCGGGGTTGCAGCAGGCCCGCCGCAGCCGGGTGATCTCGGCCAGGATGTGGATCTTGCGCTTGCCCGAGGGCGCATCGAGCGCCGCAATGTTTTCCAGCGCCCGCTGGCGCATCGCCTCGTAGAAGGCGCGCTCCGCTTCGCCCATCTCGACACTCATAGTCTGCTCAGTGCGCGGCGGCAGCTCGCTCAGCACAGCCGCCTTGGTCCGGCGCAGCAGGAACGGCCTGATCAGCGAGCGCAGCGCCTGTCGCGCATTCGCGTCGCGGTCCCGCTCGATCGGCACGGCAAAGCGCTTCTGGAAACCCTCACGGGAGCCGAGCAGGCCCGGGTTCACGAAGTTGAACAGGCTCCACAGCTCGTCGAGGTCGTTCTCCACCGGCGTGCCGCTCAGCGCCAGGCGAAACCCGGCCTGCAGCGCCAGGCTGGCCTGCGCCCGCTTGGTCCCGGCATTCTTGATCGCCTGCGCCTCGTCCAGCACCGCCATCCGCCAGGACCGGCCGCCGAGCAGCTCGGCCTCCTGGTGCAGCAGGCCGTAGCTGCACACCAATACATCGCGCGGACCAAGGCCGGCGACCAGCGCCGCGCGGTCGCTTGCGGCCGACAGCCGGTGCGTCGTGAGTGTCGGCGCAAAGCGCGCGATCTCTGCCTGCCAGTTTGGGCACACCGAGGTCGGCGCTACCACCAGGCAGGGTCCCACCTCCGCGTGGTCCAGCATCACCGCGATCGCCTGCACCGTCTTGCCCAGGCCCATATCGTCGGCGAGGCAGGCGCCCGCTCCCCAGCGCGCCAGGCGCGACATCCACGCGAAGCCCTCGGCCTGATAGTCGCGCAGCTCCGCTTGCAAGGTCGTCGGCAGCTTCGGCGTCCAGCCCTCGGCCGCGCGGATACGGGCGACATGCTGGGTCCAGGCCGCATCTGCCGTGACCTCGCCGGCCTCCTCCAACACCGCGTCCAGCGCAGCGGCCCCAAGCGCGTGCACGCGCCGCCCGGCCCGGTGCGGCTCCGACACCGCCGCGAGGCGGCCCAATTGCGCCTGCATCTGCCGCGTCAGCGCGACGAAGCGGCCGTCGTCCAGCGGCACGAACCGCCCGTGGGCACGCGCCAGGCGATCGAGCAAGAAGCGCATGTCGAGCACCTGGCCCTCGTCGACCGCGATCGTGCCGTCCACGCTGAACCAATCGCGCTCCTGGCCGACCCGCAGCCGCAGCTTGTCCGGCGTCACCGCGCTCACCCGCAGCGTCTGGCCTTCCGGCCACTCAACCGAGACTGGGCCAGCATAGGCCTGCAGCTCCAGCAGCAGGTCGAGGCAGCCCTCCAAATCGTCGATCACCACCTCATGGGCGTCCGCGCCCCCGCGGTCGCGCAGGGTCGGGCACGCCTCGACCAGGGCGATCCGCTCGGCCAGCTCGCGCGGCAAGTCGCGGTTGGCCCGAAGCTGCTGGCCGCCGACGCTCGCCAGCACCGACCGGCCACCCAGCCCCGCGATATACGCCGGTCCCTCGGCACCGAACGGTCGTACGACCAGGCTGAGACGGAGGCCGTCGTCGTGCGGCACCAGTTGCACAACAGGCGCGGGTTGCCCCGGCAACGCCGATTGTTCGACCGCGCCGATCTCGTCGCGAACCGGCAGTGCCGGGTTGTCCCGGCGTATCAGGGCGACCAGCTGGTCCCGCGCGCTGTGTGGTACCGTCAGCCCGCGCCGGCCCAGGATCTCCTGCACCGTCAGCATCCGCTCCAGGAACTCGACCACGCGGTAGCGCGTCGGCGTTTCGGCCTCCAGGAACACGGTTGGCGCCGTGGCGGTATGCGACAGCGCGACGTGGTAGCCGCCCCGTCGTTCGGTCACCACCAGCTCCAAAGGGTAGCGCACCAGCTCGATCGGCTGTGACCGATGACGGGCGTTGAACACCGCCGGGTGCCCGACCAGCGCCGGGATCGTGCGGGACGTGTCGAAGTAGTAGCTCTCATCGCCATACCAGCCCGATGTTTCCTTGCGGATCGTGCGCAGCGCCGTGCGGTCCTGTTCCGTCAGGTAGTCGAGCCGAGGGTCCCGCTCGTGCAGCCGCTTCATCGCAACCGCACGGCCGTCGGTCCAGCCATCCTTGCCTTTCGCCGACTGCTCGGCCACCTCGATCGTCCGCGTTTCCGGGTCCAGGAACCAGACCAGGCGCTTGGTCTTGCGCGGCCCTGGTCCCGCGGTGGTTTTTGTTGCTCCGGCGCCAAGGAAGGCATCCAGGCTTTCCAGTGCCCGCTCCCAGGGCTGGCGCACCTGGATCAGTCCAGTGAACGCAATCTCCACGCCCTGGCCGGCTTCGGCGAGGTAGGCTTTATAGGGGCCGGGCGACACGGCCACACGGGCCAGGATCTCGGCGTATATGCGAGCAATGAGCGGTAGCTGTTGTTTCAGGTGCTCGAAGCAGGCGTCGAGGTCGGCGCGGTGCGCGTGCGTGAGGTCGGCGTCCACGGCGTGCTCCGCGAGCGCCACACAGGCGGCCGATAGCGGCTCGGACGGCATCGCAGCACGCAGCTGTCCCAACAGCGCACGCGCTTTCGGCTCGAGACCCTGGGCCAGACACAGCAGGGCCTGGAGCGCCAGGAACCCGCCGGCATAAGTGGACGGGTTGGACAGGGCGGCGTCGAGCCCGGCCTGCGCCTCCGCTTGCAGCGCGGCGTCATTGGCGCGCAGCAGGGCCATCAGGAAGAACATGCCGTGCACGCCGTCCAGGAACACCTTGCGCTTGCCGACCTGCTTCTTGTGCAGCTTCAGCGCGTCCCGATAAAGCTGCAGCGCCGCCTCGCTGCGGCCTTGGAGGAATGCGACCGTGCCCTTCACCGCCTGCCGCGTGACGCTGGCGGGATCCTCGATCGCCGCGCATCCGTGCCTCACGTCTTCCAGCCTGCCGGCGAGCAGGTCGAACAGCAGCAGCGCTTGCCGAACAGCGGCAAAGCCCTCTTGCCCCTGCAGCGTCCGGTAGTGGTCGACGAGCGTCGGCAGGTCGGGTCCGGCTACGCCGGTGCGCAGGAAGGCCCACAGCTTGGCATCGAACAGGGCAAGCTGGAGCACAGGATGCCGGCTGGCCAGCCAGTCGGCCGCGAGCGGCATCGCGGTGAACAGCGAACTCAGCAGATCGGCTGCACGCGCAGGACCGCATTCCTTGTCGTGCAGGTCACGGTTTGTGCCGAACCCGGCTGAATCGTTCGCATACACCGCCAGGCGAATCAGACGCCGTAGTGCATCGCAATCGACCTGCTGGCCAGACGAGTAGTAGGACATGCTGCGTCGTGCCGGGAACGCCCGGCGGACCGCTGCGACCAACAGGTCGCTGTCCGCTGCAGCGACGGCATCGACCGCCACGGGATGCAACAGCTCTGAAGGACAGGCAAGGTCCTCGGTCAGCAAGTTCTGCCGTAGCAGATCTTCAAGAACAAGGTTGACCGAACGAGACGACCACGCCTTGCCGTCGGGCGCACGCAGCCCAGACCGGGTCAGGCACTCCAGGAACGCTGTCTTGTTCGTCGGCAGGAACACCAGGCTCTTCAGCCGTAGGACCAGCTTGAAGCCGGCAGGCAGGTGTGCGTAGCGATGCCAGGAGTCGGCCTTGGATGGGGCTTTGAGGAGGGTGGTCATCGGGCGGATCAGATTACCTGCGACTGAGCTCACAAACTAAATGACGGCGCTATTCGCCGTCAGGACGGGCCTTGCACGGTTCGGACACACCGTGCCCGTGCGAGGCGGGTCGCCCTGCCCCACTGACGCCACCACCGGGCTGTAGCTCACGTACTGGACGAAGTCGCCGTCACGCGCGGCGATAGAACTCTGTTTCACGCGACATGACATGGTCCTTGGGTTGATTCGGGTCAACAGCGGACATGATTGGGCCCGTTCAGGCTCCGCATTGAGCTGTGTTGCCCGACGCAGGCGAGAGTTGGCACGTGGCCGCGATGATCGTTCGATCCCCACCGCGTTCGCGCTGCTGTTCATCCGGCGCGGCTCCTTCCTACCGATTGACGACGCGGCCCGCCATGCTGACGCAGCCGAACAATGGGCCTGCGTTTCGCTTGGCCACCACTTACCCATCGTCAAACTCCGACCTCGGCCCCTACCCCGCCCGGTCCGCTTTGCCCCGGGCCACCCGCAGCCGCAGCTCGCCGGCGACGACCGCCATGTGCTCCGCTTCCAGCGCCGCCAGTTATGAGCGGCGCAAGGCAGCGTGGTGCACGGATCGGGCGGTGGTGCTGAAGCGTCGGGTGACGTAGGGGATTACTCTCCCAAACTCCGGATGCCCATCTTGCCATTCAAGCTGAACCAGGACCGCCGCCATCACATTCCGCGCCAGCAGCGCAAGGT
>JANXVC010000369.1 GCA_025351925.1 Rhodospirillales bacterium
ATCTGGTCAGGCAGCGCTGCAGTCCTTTAACAACACGGCGATTGACGGGATGGTTGCCGGCGCGGAGGCGCCCTACGGCCTGGCGGTCGCCACCAGCCCCTACGGCTTCCCTACTGACTTTGGCAACGATCACTCGGGCAACGGCCCCAACTACTCTCTGAGCTAGGAGCCCAACATTGCGCACCATCGGTCACATCCTCTGCCTCTTCCTCCTCGTCGTGGTGTTTGAAGCCTACGCGATCTACGATGCGGTGCCGCTCTCAGTTGTGGTCCTGATGGATCTCGCGGTGGTCGCCTACTACGTGCGCAAGAAGTTCGCGCCTACTTGGGCTCTACATACACCACGCTGAACGCCGAGGTTGGCTGTGCATAGTTGCGTCCGTAGAGCGCGATCAGCACAGCCAACAGGCGCGCGTCCGCCTCAACCCTGAGCCCGGCGGCATAGCTTCCTGCGGTGTTCAGGAACACGTTGGCCAGTACGGTGCCGTTGGCCCTCTCCAGACTCAGGTCAACGGCCTTGCTGTTGTAAACGGCCAAGTCCTTCGCCTTGAAGTCGATCTCCGAAAAGTCGATCCTGCCGTTGCCGGCGGAGAACCCGCTGATCGTCCCAAGCAGTTTGGACGCCAGCGTCTCGTCATCGCCGGAGCTAAAACCCAAGGTCCCATTGCCAAGGAACCTCAGGTTGAAGCCTTTGCTCACTGTGCCGCCCACGCTGAGGACGCCACCGGCCGTGATCGCCACGGTGCCGCCGCCGATGCCTAGGTCACCATGGTCGGTCACCGTGCCGGAGTCCGTCAGCGTGCTGCCGGAGCCAATGGAGTGTGATCTCGTCTCGATCGAGCCCCTCTCTTGTTGACCAGGACGGTGGTGCCGTCGAAGCCCAGCGCGCGCCTGTCGATCCAGGAGCCGGAGACCGTGATGGAAGTCTTCGTAAAGCTCGCCGAGGCACCGCTGGACTTCCCGCCCTCGTCCTTGTCGGTCATGTTGCTGTCCGTGTCGCCGACGCTTTCGTCGGTGAACGAGGCCATCTTGAAGACGCTTCCATTGCCGATCGGGACGGCGGAGTCGTTGAAGGTCGCAGCGCCTGTGCTGGTCCAGGATCCGTTGTCGGTGAGGGTTGCTTTGCTGGCGAAGCTGGCGGCCCCGCTGTCTTTGACCTTGCCGCCCGCATCGATCTTGAGACCTGCCGAGGCGACCGATACGCCCTTCGTCTGGAGGCTGCCTTTGGATTTGACCTCCGCCGTGCCGCCGGTCTCGCTGAACCCCGTCCCGGTCAGATGAATGTTTGTCGTTCTTGCTTTTTCTAGCCATTCATCTGGTAAATACAAAGAGCCTATTTGCTGGGGAAAGCAATGGCCATTGTGGAAAATTCGTAATTATTTTAAATCGCAAACATTGCAGCGCCGAATAAATGCGTTCAACCAGCCGTCGTGCGGGCCCTACTGGATAAAACCTGACGGAAGAGTCCTGCCAAGGATTCCCGCCTGTCGTGTTGTGTGCGAGTCTCTGGCATGCTTACCGGTATTGCCATCAGCCTTCACCCGTCCGATCGTACCCGTCTCATTGAGATTGCAGCCGATCGAAACAGTCCGCAGAAGCACGTCTGGCGAGCGCATATCGTGCTGCTTTCTGCGGACGGTGTTGGCACCAACGAGATCATGCGCGTCACTGGCAAGGCGAAGACCTGCGTTTGGCGCTGGCAGCAACGCTTTATGGAGGCAGGCACAGACGGGTTGCTGATCGACAAGACGCCTCCCTCGCGCATCCCGCCGTTGGGTGATGCGGTCACTGAGCGCGTGGTGGCGCTGACGCTGACTAAACCACCTGGGGAGGTTACGCATTGGACGGCCGCCGCCATCGCCGCGATCTGCGCGATCAGCGTCAGTGCAGTGCAGTGCAGTGCAGTGCATCGCATCTGGCGCAGCCACGGCCTCCGGCCGCATCAGATACGGCAGTTCAAGCTGTCCAACGACCCGCAGTTCGCAGCAAAAGTCCGCGACATCGTCGGCCTTTACGTCAACCCGCCAGAGCATGCCGTCGTGCTGTCGGTGGACGAAAAGAGCCAAATCCAGGCGCTCGACCGCACCCAGCCCGGCTTGCCGCTGAAAAAGGGGCGGTGCGGCACCATGACCCACGACTATAAGAGGAACGGCACAACCACCCTGTTTGCAGCGCTCAACGTGCTCGAAGGCAGCGTCATCGGTCGGTGCATGCAGCGCCACACCCATCAGGAGTTCATCCGCTTCCTCAACGCCATCGAACAGCAGGTTCCAGTCAACAAGCAGGTCCACGTCGTGCTGGACAACTACGCAACGCACAAGCACCCCAAGGTCGTCGAATGGCTCGGCCGGCACGAGCGGTTCACCTTCCACTTCACGCCGACCTCGGCATCCCGGCGCAAACCTCCGGTTTCGCCTGGATCAACGCCGTCGAGGGCTTCTTCGCCAAGCTGACCAACCGAAGGCTGAAACGCGGCGTGTTCCACTCCATCGTCGCCTTGCAGGCCGCCATCAACCGCTTCGTCAAAGAGGCCAACCAAAGCCCAAAGCCATTTCGATGGACCAAAAACCCGGACGAAATCATCGCAGCCGTCCGGCGTGGGCACCAAGCGTTAGATTCGCACCACTAGAGCATCGTCCGATCGATCCGCTCAATTGAATGGACAAAGATGCTTGCAGTAATAACGAACTAGGGCCTGTTAGCGTTTGATCCAATCGATGGCTGCGGCAAGGCAGAGCACGCCCATAAAGGAGTTGGCGGTTTTCTCGTAGCGTGTGGCGACGGCACGCCACTCCTTGAGCCTGGCCCAGAGCCGCTCGACTTGGTGACGGTTATTGTAGATCCAGTCCGGGCAGGCCACGGGCGCTTCGTTCTGCTTGGGCGGGATGGCGGGCCGTGCGCCCAAGTTCCAGATGTGCTCGCGAAAGGCATGGCTGCTGTAACCCCGGTCGGCGACCACCCAGCCGGGCACGTCTGGCAGTTGGTCGAGCAGCGCCACAGCGTGCGGCAACTCGTGCGCTTGCCCCGGTGCCAAGACGAACGCCACCGCCCGGCCAATCGCGTCGGTGATCACGCAAGCTTTGGTCCCATAGCCGCCACGAGACCGGCCAAGTGCCTCACGACGGTCTCGTTGCGTTGAAGTGTCGGCTTTTTGGCCGCTCCGGCGGCTTTCTGGTGCGCCCGGATGTTGGTGCCGTCGAGGAACGTCATCCCAAGCTGCACGCCTCGCTCTTGAACAAGCGTCAGCAACTGTTCCCAGACGCCAAGCCGCGACCAACGGATGAAAGTCTGCGCCGCCATCCACCACGGCCCGAGTTCGTCCGGCACCGCACGCCATTTGGCACCGTTGTCGTGTCGCCAAAGGATCGCGCTGATCGTCCGCCGCAGATGCCGAAGCGGCACCTTCGCGGACGGACGAACCGCCTCGATCAAGGGCTCAAGCACAGCCCATTGCGTATCCGTCAGCATCTAGCCTGCCTCACCTAAAAACAGGATAATGCATAACCAGGCGAAAAGTTCAGACACTAACAGGCCCTAGCACATCGGCGGATTGTATGAATGCATCTATGCCGTAGCCCATCTGATCGCCGTTCGTAGAAACGCTAGTCCCTTCATCAAACGCGAAAGCCACACTGGCAGGGATTTTCTAAGTGTCTATCCGGAAACATCTTGGGTGTTTGACGAAGGTTGTGATTTACTGGGCTTTGATCTGACGTGGTGGTTGTTGCTGATGTGGACGAATGAGAACCGTGCTTGCTATGACCGCCGCAAGCTGCGCTACCCGAGTGACTTGACCGACGATGAATGGAAGCTGGTCGTGCCGCTCATTCCGCCGGCCAAGCGCGGCGGCAACAAGCGGACAGTTGATATGCGCGAGGTGGTCAACGGCCTGATGTATATCCTGAGCACCGGCTGCCAGTGGGCCGCACTTCCCAAGGACCTGCCTCCGCGCAGCACCGTGCACGACTATCTCGATCGCTGGGAATGGGACGGCACCTTGGAGCGCATCCACCACGCGCTGTATGTGCAATGCCGGGAGCTCGGCGT
>JANXVC010000370.1 GCA_025351925.1 Rhodospirillales bacterium
TTCAGCCAGTAGGTAGGGGCTGATGCCAAGCTCCTCCAACCGTCTGTTTCGTCATGTGCTTGCATCCCATTCCTTGGGAGATTGCGGGACGGTGGCGGGGGCTTGTGGCCCCCGCCTGTGGTCCTGCTAGTCGCGTGTGAAGGCGTCGGCTTGCAGGGTGATGGCCTGGCGTCCGATGGCCCGGCCGGGTGCCTGGCTGCCTTCGTAGGGCTTCCAGTCGCGTCCGCAGACGTGGGCATAGGCGTTCACCGCGCCCTCTGCGGCGGCCAGCAGGGCGTAAGCCTGCAAGCCGACTTCGGCGGCGAAGCGGCAGGCGCGTTGCGCCCTGTTCTCACCGCCGTCGATGCCCTGGCGGTCCTCGTCGCGGTCTTCGTTGCCGATGGCGCTGCTGGCATCGCGCGCCAGCTTGGCCTTGGTGTCGTAGAAGTTCCCTGCACCGTGGGCGGAGCGGACGAAGCCATCGACGATGCGCTGCATGTGCATTTCAAGCGGCTTCTCGAAGCGTTCGCCCAGGTTGTTAGCAAGGACCTTGGCGCTCACGGCCAGGCTTTCCTCGGTGGCCTCGCGGATGGCGTGGTAGTCCACGGCATCGAGGCCGAAGCGGGTGACGATCTTGGATGCCACGGCCTCGTTCGGGCAGATGCGCTCGGCGGTGGCGAAGGTGACGACGACGCGCTGTGCCTGGGTCCTCACGTCGCGCGTAACCGGCCCCTGCGTGGCGGTCTGCTTCGGCGCGGCCTTGGCGGAAGCCTTTGCGGTGCTCTTGGTGGCCTTGGCGGAGACCAATGCGGTTTCCATGGCGGTTGCGGCCTTGTCCTGGGTGGACGGAGCGCCGATGTTGGTGTTGGTCTGGTCCATGATGCTGTGACATCCTCTGTTCTAGATCAGCCCCCGTTGGTGATTGGGTCACTGGCGGGGGCATCTGGCTGCGGTCCTCATCAACCGCGTATTTGTTATCGCACATCCCGATAGTATTAGCAAGCAATCAGGCAAGTAATACTGCTAATTTCTGCTAACTTTATTGTGATAATCCAGCCGTTATCACTGTTGACTGCCTGCCTTGCTCATCGTCTGATCTTCGGCGAGCCCCTGAGTTCTTCTATACTGGCTGAATACTGCGCGCAGCGCAGTATCTGACAGGACCTGTCCTGGTGAGGTGTCTGTTCCCCGGTATCGCCCCGTCGTGAGGCCCTCTTGACCAGGCAGCCGGGGTCGGATCAACACCGGAGGCCTGAGAGGGAGCGAGGCTGGGCTGCGACGGGCGCGGGCCGCTCGGGGCCTGCGACGGGCGCGGCCCAGCCTTGCCGACCCGAGCGGGCCGGAGCCGCCGGAGGCGGTGCGCCGCTTGGCGCGGTGTTGATGCGGCCCCGGCTGCCTGGTGGGCCTGCTTCACGACGGGGCGATACCGGGGAACAGACACCAGTGGACCGGACCCGCTTGCTTGCTTTTTACTTGCTTGCTGACTTGCTGTTACTTTCTGGCGTGAGGGATCGTTACACCGAAGGTGCGGAGACGCGCGGCTTTGCGTGGCTCCGTCGCCGCGCTCGCGGCGATAGAGCCCGGCCCGTAGGGACACGTCCATGCTCGCTGGCGACACGACACAGCTTCACGGTCGCATCGGCGGCCCAGCTTGTGCCCTCGTCTCCGCCTGTCTCAGGTATGAGCACCCATTGCCGTATATCGGGCAGGGGTGCAATTGGGCATCTGGGTGGGGGGGATTTGCCCTGCGGAAATCGTTGCCGTTAGTATCGCCAAGATGTCGGGGAGTGGAGACGTTGGCGATTACGTTCATGCCGGGCCCGTCTGTCGTGTTGCGTTTCCCGATTGAACTGCGGTCTGAGCCGTCGATGGAGTTGATCCGAGAGATCGAGCCGGATGCGCGGGAGGTGCTGCTGGTGGCGGAGTGCTTTGGGTTGGAGGCTCCGATGGTTGATTTGTGCGACCGGGTGGATGCGGAGACGGCGCGGTTCATTGCCGAGCAGGTGCTACCGCTGCCGCGCGAGGAGCGGCGGGGTGCGCTGGGGGCGCTGCTGCATCCGGTCGTGGTTGCGGCGGTCGAGGCGTGCGTGAGGGCGGACGGGATGAGCAGGCGTTCTGCGGCGGCGGTGGGTGACCTGCTGCGTGCGGAGGCGTCGGGCGGCTATTGGACGGCGGGGCTGAAGGAGCGTTCGGACGCGCGGATGATGGATGCGGCGGCGCTGCTGATCGCGGCGCATTGCCGGTGTCAGGAGGCGCACGGGGTGAGCCGTGCGGTGGGGATGGCGCGGCGGGGCGAGGCCTGGGAGCCGCACAGGGCGTCGGAGGCGTCGGCGTGGCTGTCGAGGGCGGGCCGTGTCGTGGGTGGGAGCTGAGGGGCACGGCACGAGGCAGGATGACTGCCCGTGCCGGCCAAGACATTCCTATCGAGGATTCAGAACGGCCTAGAACGGGATGTTCCCCTCTTCGTCGTCTTCGGCCAGCCGCAGGCTCTGACGAACGGCGGCGAGGTTGGTGGCGTATTCCTGCCGGTGCAGCTCGATGGCGGTGGCGAGTTCGGGCAGGCGTTCTCCGACGGTTGCGGGATCGAGCGGCTCGGCGCGTTCGTAGCCGCCGTAGGGGTCGAGGTCGTGCAGCAGGGTGAGGCCGTCGCCGTGCAGGACCACGGCACAGCCGGCGGTGTCGGCGGTGCCTGGCTTGCAGTAGGTGACGCATCCCGAGCCGTCCTCCTCCGACCGTCGCCAGCCGGCGACGGCGGGAGGCTGTGCTGCAAGGCTATCCAGCGCCGCCGTGGTGAGATGCTCGCGCGCTGCCTGGCTGCGGTCGGGGGTGCGTTTGAAGAAGCTGCTGTGGTGGCGAGCCGGGCCGGGCACCACGAAGCTGAACTCGTCGATGAAGTGCGCGTCGTAGGCGAGCTTGCCATCGGCGAAGGCCAAGGCATTGAGGGCGAAAAGGTCTTGCTCCGCCGTGAACACGCCGGCGATCCGGAGGGCGGGAAAGCGGGTGGCGAGCAGGCGCGCGGTGCCGAGGGCGTCGAGTTCCCATCTGATGCCGATCGAGAGGACCACGGTGTCTTCTGTCGCTGTCAGTTCGGCCCAGCGCACCAGGTCGTCGAAGACGGGATCGGGGGCGAACAGACCTGACAGGGTGAAGTCGAAGCCGTCGCGGGCGGTGGCGCGCACGTGGGCGAGCAGGGCGGCGCGGTCCGGCTGCGGGCCGGTTGCCGTGATCCGGGTATGACCGTAGTCCGCCATGTCAGCGCACCCCGTCCATGGTGCTGGCCGCGAGCGCGGCCGGAACCAGGCCGTCGCGCGTGTCCTGGACCTCTGCCGTGTGAGGCTGGGGTGGGCGATGCGGGTGGACGCATGACGCAGGGTCTGCTGCGGCGGGCGTGTCGCCGGCGTCCTCCGCATCCTTGCCGCAGAGTTCGCAGATGCCGTCGGTGCTCTGGTGGGTGCGGGCGCGGCAGTGGCAGCAATACTCGGCCACGGCGCTGACAGCATCGGCCCGAACGCCGGGGCCATCGTAGCCGCACATGCCGCACTCCATGCCATAAAGGATCTGGCAACCTCTGGGGCAGAAATCTGAGCCGTGCGGTGGTCGATCGAGGTCGGCGTCTCCTTCCTCCTCATCGTTCCCGTCATCCTCGTCCACGAACAGTTCTCGCAGCGCCTCCAGGATCATGACCCAGCGCGCGACGTTGGCGCCGTGGGCGGCCATCATGCGGGAGGCGAAGCCGTGGGCTGCGATGCGGCGCAGCAGGTCGAGTTCGTCGTCGGGCGCGAGTTCGGTGTTCTGCCAGGTCTGCACCAGGGCGACGGCCTCGCGCTGCGCAATCCAGTAGGCCGGGGTGCCGGGAGTTGGGATGTCGGTTGCGTTCGTGACGTTCATCGTCGTGTCTCCGTGCTCGTCAGCATCGTTGCTGACCCCGTCCGGAGACGTC
>JANXVC010000381.1 GCA_025351925.1 Rhodospirillales bacterium
GCCCGCCTCCTTCGCCAACGCCGCATGCGCCGAGAGATGCCGCCACTCGCCATGCACGGGAACCGAATACTTCGGTTTCACCAATGCATAGAGCTGGCGCAACTCATCACGCGCCGGGTGCCCGGACACGTGGGTGATCTCATCATCGTCGGTGATGACCCGTACACCGCGGCGCACCAGGCTGTCCTGCACCAGGGTGATCGGGCGCTCGTTGCCAGGGATCATGCGGCTGCTGAAGATGACCGTGTCGCCCTCTCCCAACGCGATGTTGGGATGGGTATCAGCGGCGATGCGTGACAGCGCGCTGCGCGGCTCGCCCTGGCTGCCGGTTACCAAAATCAGCAGGCTATCGTCCGGGACCGACCCGGCCTCATCCTCCGACACGAACTCCGGCAGGCCGCGAAGATAGCCGCACTCCCGCGCTGCGGCCTCCAGGTTGCGCAGCGAACGGCCAACCAGCGCCACATGGCGGCCGGCGTCGCGGGCAGCCATGACCACGCTCTCAACCCGCGCCACGTTGCTGGCGAAGCAGGTCACCGCCACTCGGCCGCGCATCGGGCGGATCAGCTCAGATAGACTTTTCCGTACCTCCGCCTCACTGCCGGAGCTTCCGTCCACCATCGCGTTGGTGCTGTCGCACACCATCGCGAGCACGCCCTCCTCGCCGAGGCGGCGGAAGGCAGCTTCGTCAGTTGGCGGGCCGATCAGCGGGGTGGCATCCAGCTTCCAATCGCCGGTGTGCAGGATCGTGCCGTACGGCGTGCGGATGGCGAGCGCCTGCGCCTCGGGCAGCGAGTGCGCGACGGGCAGGAACTCCATCGAGAATGGCGGCAGCTCGATCCGGCCGCCGCAGGGAACGGTGTGGATGCGCACTTCGGCCAGCATTCCGGCCTCGGTCAGCTTGCGCTTCAGCACCGCGGTCGCGAACGGGGTCGCATAGACCGGACAGCGGAGTTGCCGCCAAAGATGAGCGACGGCGCCGATGTGGTCCTCGTGCGCGTGGGTGATGACTAGCCCCAGCAACTGATCCCGACGCTCGGCGATGAAACCGGGATCGGGCATCATAATCTCAATTTCGGGATTCTCGTTGCCGCCGAAGCCGATCCCACAGTCGATCGCGAGCCACTTACCTTTGCAACGGTATAAATTCAGGTTCATGCCGATCTCACCCGTCCCGCCTAATGGCAGGAAGGTCAGATCACCGCTATAAGCATCCATCTAATCGCCTTCGATTGTTCTTATTCTGTCGCGGCTTAATGTGGGTGCGGGGTTACGCTCCGCCAACAAGCGAAGCCCGTTGAGCGTCAGATCGGAGTCGATCCGCTCGATGATGGTCGTGCCCTCGGCCAGCATCGGGGCGAGGCCGCCAGTGGCGATGACCTTCAGCGGCTCGTCGTGCTCAGCGCGGATGCGGGTAACCAGGCCCTCGACCAGGCCGACATAGCCCCAATAGATACCGGACTGCATGGCGGGGATGGTGGAGCGGCCGATCACCGCTTGCGGCCGGCTGATGCCGATCCGTGGCAGGCGGGCGGCGGCGGTGTGCAGCGCCTCGATCGACAGGTTGATGCCAGGAGCGATAACGCCGCCGAGATAGGCGCCGTCCGGGGCGACCACGTCGAACGTCGTGGCCGTGCCAAAGTCGATGACGATCAGCGGGCCGCCATAGCCCTGGTGCGCTGCGAGGGTGTTAAGCAGGCGATCGGCGCCGACCTCGGCCGGGTTGTCGATGCGGATGTCGAAGCCCCAGTCGAGGCTGGAGCGGGCGACCAGGGGCTCGGTCGCGAACCACTCACGGCAGAGGCGGCGCAGGTGATACAATGCGGCGGGGACGACAGTGCCGATCACGGTGCGCTCGATCTCGACGGGTTTCAGGCCGGAGAACGACAGCAGCGTCAGCAGCCATACGGCATATTCATCCGAGGTGCGCTGCGGTTCCGTCGCGATGCGCCAGATGCCGCGCCATGTGGACCCGTCATGCACGGCGAACACGACGTTGGTGTTCCCGGCATCGACCACAAGCAGCACGGCCTATTGCTTCCTATGCGGGAGGGATTGCGGGGCCAGCGGCGCTGTATGGTTCACCCGAACAGCACTCGCGCTGCTTGCTGGGCGGCTGCGACCAGAGGCGCTGGGAAGACGAAGAACAGCGTGGTCACCAACGCGCCGACCCCGGCGACGAACGACACCGAGGTCGGGCGCACGTCGAAAGCCGGCGCAGCTGCGTCGAAATACATGACCTTGATGACGCGCAGGTAGTAGAAGGCGCCGACGACGCTGGTCAGCACGCCGACGACCGCGAGGGTCCAGTAGCCCGATTGGACCGCTGGTAGGAACACATAGAGCTTGCCGAAGAATCCGGAGAACGGCGGGATGCCGGCCATGCTGAACATGAACACCGCCATCGCCAGCGCCAGGCCGGGATCGGACCGCGCGAGGCCGGACAGGTCGCTGATCCGCTCCAGCTGGCGGCCGCGGCGGCGCATGGCGATGATGCAGGCGAATACCCCGGCGCTCATAAACACGTAGGTTGCCATATAGACCAGCACGCCGCGGATGCCGTCCGCCGTACCGACGGCGAGTCCCACAAGGGCATAACCCATGTGGCCGATGCTGGAGTAGGCCATCAGCCGCTTGATGTTGGCCTGGCCAATCGCCGCAAGTGCTCCGAGTAGCATCGAGGCGATGGAGACCAGCACGATGAGCTGGGTCCATTGCGGGGTAATATGGCCGAACGGCACCTCAAGCGCGCGCAGCAACAACGCGATGGCGGCAACCTTGGGCGCGGTGCTCATGAAGGCGGTAACGGGAGTCGGCGCGCCCTCATAGACGTC
>JANXVC010000395.1 GCA_025351925.1 Rhodospirillales bacterium
TCACGACCGGCATCGGCATCTACACCGCCGCCTTCGTGTCGGAGAACATCCGAGCCTCCATCGGCGCGGTCGGGCACGGCCAGCGGGAGGCGGCGCAGAGCCTCGGCCTATCGACCGGCCGCACCATGCGGCTCATCGTACTGCCCCAGGCGCTCCGCACACTGATCCCGCCGATGACCAGCCATTATCTGAACATCATCAAATCCACGACGCTGGGCGCCGCCATTGCCTATCCCGAAATCCTGCAGATCTTCGCCCGCACGGTGCTGAACCAGTCCGGCCGGGCGATCGAAGCGATGGCCTTGGTGCTAGGCGTGTTCCTGACGCTCAATCTCACGGTGTCGGCGCTGATGAGCCGCTGGGACCGCCGGCTGGCACTGCAAAGCCGTTGAAGCGGACCGAGGCGGTCCGGACCCCGCGCAGCCTCGGCCGGACGCTGTTTGGCGCACCCGGTACGGCGGCGCTGACCCTGGGTATCGTCGCGATCTTGGCATGGGCGGTGCCGCCGCTATGGCGCTGGGCGGTCGCAGGCGCCACTTGGGTCGCCAGCAACCGCCGCGGCTGCGCGCCCGATGGCGCCTGCTGGGCCTTCATCAAGGCGCGGCTCAGCCTGTTCCTGTACGGCGGCTATCCCGTCGAGCAGCAGTGGCGGGTCAACCTGGCCGCCGCTTTCATGCTGGCGGCGCTGCTCGCCTGCCTATTTGCCCGCCGGCATCGAACGGTCTGGTTCGTCCTGCTGCTGGGAGTAATGCCGGCGATCTCAGCCGTGCTGCTGGCAGGCGGCATCGCCGGGCTTGCGCCGGTGCCGACGGCCGACTGGGGCGGGCTGATGCTGAACGCCGTGCTGTCGTTCGTCGCGGTGGCCTGCGCCGTCCCGCTCGGCACGGCGCTGGCTTTCGGGCGCCGGTCCAGCCTGCCGTTCGTACGCGGGCTGTGCACGGCCATGATCGAGTTCTGGCGCGGCGTGCCATTGCTGGGCGTGCTGTTTATGGGGCTAGTGCTGCTGCCTATGGTGCTGCCGAGCGGCGTTACGGTGGACAACTTGATCCGCGCACTGGTCGTGCTGACCCTGTTCACCTCAGCCTACATGGCCGAGGTCGTACGCGGCGGACTGCAGGGCGTGCTGCCCGGGCAGCGCGAGGCGGCGATGGCGCTCGGCCTGCATCCGCTGCAGGCCAACGTCACCGTCATCCTGCCTCAGGCGATGCGGGTGGCACTTCCCGGGATCGTCAACGTGGTCGTTGACTTGTTCAAGGATACGACCCTGGTTTCCGTCGTCGGTCTGTTTGATCTGATGGGCGTGGTGAACCAATCGCTCAAAGACCAGTCCTGGCTTGGCCTGGCGAACGAAGGCTATGCCTTCGCCGCCCTGCTGTTCTTTGGCTGCTGCCTGGCGCTGTCGCTCGCCGGATCGGTGCTGGAGCGCCGGTTGCAGGTGAGTTAGTTCAGTCCAAGCTCCCGACGGTAACGCCGGAAGCATGCGGCGCCGCATTCGAGACGCATCAACGCACCTTCGGCGATGGCTGGCGCGAAATCGGGGTTTTCCGCCACCAATGGATGCAGCGCCTCGCTGTTCCACGCGGCCGAATGCTTCACGTCCAGCACGGAATGCAGGTCGAAGTAGTGCCGGTCGCTGGCCGGCACACCCAAGCGTTTCAGGCCGACGGCCACCAGCGCCGCGCGGCCCGGCGCCGTCTGCTCAATGACACCCAGCGCCCCCATGGACTGATAGGCATAGCGCCGGCTGGCGGCGAGGCCGGCCATCGTGTTGGCAAGCGCAAGGCTCTCCCACACCGTCGTCTCGATCTCGGGCGTCAGGCCCAGGCGGTGCGCCAGCATCTCCAGCATCGGGCCGTGCATGCCCTTGGGATTGCCGCGGCCCATCTCGTCCCAGTAGTTCCGGGCGATCTCCAGCTTGGGGCCCTGCGGCATGCGGACCTGGGTGATTGCGGCCAAGTCCTCGAACCCGGCCTCGCCGGCGACCTCCTGGGTCAGGAACCAGCGCATCTCGTCCCGCGTGGCCATCTTGGCGAGCCATGGGAACAGCGGGTCGTTCTGCCCAGGCCCAGTGCGGTCCAGTTCCTCAAACCAGGCTACGAAGCCATTGGGATCGCGGGGCGCCTGCGCGGCCCGCTCGGCAACGGCAGCGCGGGCCGTCTCAAGCCACTCGCCCTCCTCGACCAGGAGCGCCGACTGTTCGGCGATCTCAGTTCGCCAATCCGGGCTGGGCAGCGCCGGCGCGAAACGTACGCCGTTGAAAGCCGCCAAACGGCGGTGCCAGTGATCGTCGGATGACAGAGTAGGATGTAGGCTGCCGTCAGGCATGTCGTTTCATTCCCATTTTTTAACCGTTAGAACCACGGCGGCGATGCGGTCGGCGCTGGTATAGACGCCGCGCTCCAGTTCCTCGCCGAACACGTCGGGATCGAGTTCCTCGTAGGCCCAACTCGCTCCGGCTCCGGCAATTTGGGCCGCGGCGGCTTGCTTGAAGGGGTCAGCCCCGTTCACGATGGCGGCACCCGTGTACAGCAATAGCGTGCCGCCGGGCGCCAGCCGCTCCAGCGCTGTACCCAGGATTGCGAGCGATAGGCCAGCGCCCAGCGGCCCGCCGCCATGGCGATAGGCACGCTCGCCGGGGTCCACGAGGTAGGGTGGATTTGAGACGATTAGGTCGAAAGACCCCGTGACGGCGGACAGCAGGTCGCTGCGCACCGCCGTCACCTGCACCCCGGCGAGCGCTGCGTTCACTCGGGTCAGGCGCAAAGCTGCCTCGTTGATATCGACCGCGAACACCTCGGCGTCCGGCCGTGCCCGGGCGACCAGGACAGCGCCTGGCCCAGCGCCGCACCCGATGTCCACGGCGCGGCGGACCGGAGCGCTGTTTGCAAGATGGGCGAGGATGGCGCGGGCAAATCGGTAGGTGTCCGGGCCGAAAAACACCGAGTCGGCGGCGGATGTGGGGTAGGCCGAATGCACGAACAGCAGCCCGTCCAGGCTCGACAGCCGCACAGCGCTGCGGTCGCCCTCCGCATCCGACAGCACGACGCCAGCCTCGCGCATCAAGTCCAAAATGGCGGGTGGGACCACGTCATCGCGGAACGGGCGGCTCCAGCCGAACACCCCCGCCAGATCCTGTGCGAACGCTGATTGGGGTCGGGCGTTGACCCGGGAATGGGTAGCCGGGGTTGCGGTGGTGAACGCGTAACCGGTGGCCTGCACGGCCCGAGCCATCTGCAGGAGCGCGGTATCGGTGCCGGTTGGTCCAAGCTTGTTCATTGGCCGGGTAACGCCGGCGCGCAACCAGAGTTGCCCGGCTGTCTCACATGCCGGCTATCTCGCGTTCAGCAGCGGCCCAAGCACGTCCACGACACCGGTAATCAGCATCTGCACGCCGATGCAAAACAGGATGAAGGCCGAAAGCCGCGTCACGGTCTTGCTGCCGGTGCGGCCGAGCAGGTCGGACAGGCGGTCGGCATAGGCATAAGTCAGCCAGATCGCCCCAGCCATCGCCAAGGCCGCCAGGCCCATGCCGGCATGGAACCCGAGCCACTCGCGACCCATTCCAGGATGCCCGGCGCCCAACGCCACGGCGACCGCGATGGTGCCGGGCCCAGTGGTGAAGGGCAGCG
>JANXVC010000397.1 GCA_025351925.1 Rhodospirillales bacterium
GACGCCTGGGGCGGCACGGCGGCGACCGACCGCAACCTGTATGTCAACGCGGTCGATGCCAACGGCGCGGCGGTGGCCGATACCGCGGCGGCGCTGCTGGGCACCTCGACCCAGCACTTCTCAGTGGTCGTCGCAGCCCACCTCTAACGGGCTGGCTCTGACAGTCTGGCCAGCAGCTTGTGGCCGCGTAGCGTATCCGGTGCAGACGAACCCACCGGATACGCTTGACAACCGTCTGCTATTTAGGCGGTTCGGCGGCCGGAGTGGTGGAAGCTGAGGCAGCCGCGGCCGCCTTGGCGTCGGCTACCTGCTGCAGCAGGGCGTTGAGCTGCTGCCCGGCGCTCGCCTGCTGGCCAGTGGTTTGGTCCAACTGACGGCGTGCATCGGCAAGCCGGGCCTCGACGTCGGATGCATCCTGCTTCCCGCGCTCGATCTGTGCCGTAAGCGTCTTGACCTGCTGCTCGGCGACACCGCGCTGCTCGGCGATCTGGGCGAGCTGCGCCTTGCCGTCGGTGAGCTGCTGTTCGATCGTGGCGCGGTCCTGCTGTGCACGGTCGGCCTGGGTCTGCAGCGACTTAAGCTGCTGTTCGGCAGCGCTGCGCTGCTCGGTCAGCTGGCCGAGCTGCGTCTGGATGTCCGTAAGCTGCTTCTGCACCGCAGCGGTGCTGGTCTGGGCAGCTTCGGCCTGCTGCTGCAATGTGGCGAGCCGCTGCTCGGCAGCGGTGGCCTGCTGTGTCGTGCGTTCGACCTGGCTGGTTGTATCGGCCAACCGCTTCTGTGCCGCCTCTGCCGCGGTCTGGGCGGTGGGAAGCAGCTGCTGCAGCGAGGTCAGCCGCTGCTCGGCGTCGGTCCGCTGCACTGCCGAGCGATCAAGCTGCGTCCGGGCGTCGGCGATTTGGGCCTGCGCCTGAACGGCCGCCTGCTGAGTCTGCTGCAGGGCGGCTTCGGCCTTGGCGATGTCGGCGGAGCGGGTGGCCGCCTCCTGGGTGAGCTGCACGATCGATTGGCGCAGCTCGGCCTCCTGCAGATGCGCAGCCTCAATCCGCCTGCTTACGTCGGCAAGCTCCTGCGTGTGTGTAGCGGCGTCGCTTTCGAGCTTGGCCGCAGCGTCCTTGCTTAGCGCCAGCTTGCTCTCGAATTCGGCGCTGGCGGCGCGCTGTTGGGTGAGCTGCTCCGTCGCAGTGTTGAGCTGGGCCTCCGCATCGGCCCGCCCCTGTTTTGCGACGGTGATCGCCGTGTTTGTCGTCGCGAGCGCGGCGGCGGCAGCGTCGCGGTCCTGCGCGGCCTTGGTGGCCGTCGCGGTGGTTTCGGCTGTCTTCTTCTGCAGGTCAGCCAGCGTACCGGACGCCTTCTGCTGCTGATCGAGCTGTGACGTGAGCTGCTGCTGCTCGGTCGTCATCTGGCCGATCTGTGCCGACGTGCTGCCGCGCAAAGCCGATTTTGACGACACCTCGGAGATCGCAAAGATCCAGCCGATGAGGGCCAATGCGGCCAGCGCGAGCGTCACCGGACGCTTGATCTCGGCTTTCCAGTCGATATCCATGGCGTTTGATCCCCTGGTAGCTTGTTGGTATTTTGACGATAGAGGTCCCGACCCGCGGGCGAAAGGTGGCGAATGAGGCAATCAGCCTTGCAGCGTCGTAAAATAAGAGACTGAGGCGAGCATAGGTTCAGCCATAGGCGGCAATGGGCAATCTTTCACCATGTAGTTGAAAACCTGCTAGACCATATTGCAAAAAACGCCGATCGCAGCTTCGCTGAACTGCGCCTACACGGCCCGTGCCGGCGTGCCCAATTGATTGCTCTGACTGAAGCAAGGTCGCGCGGCAGCAAAGCGTTTGATCGATTTGCCTAGGCCGAACACGTTTGAGCCGGATTCGTTTACACAAGCATTCGTGCTCGTTTAAAATGCCAATCCAGCCTCATAACTGCTATTAATCTGGATTAGAAACGTGTTGGACTTTCTGGCGCGGTGTCTTCGTTTTTGTTCGAACGAGAATATGGGGGGCGTTCGCCATGTATGACTTCTGCATTTGGGACGGCTACCCCGACAATCCTGGAAACAGCGATTGGCACTGGATTGAGGACGCAGACGGTCTGCGGCCCCTGCTGTGGCGTGGCGACGATTGGCCGGAGCGGGTGGACCGGGGCGAGTGGCAGGACGGCTTTGCAGTGCTCAGCGTCGGTGATGTGAGTCGTGGGCGCTACCACGGTCCGGTCGCCATGCCGCCTCGCCTTGCCGCACTGTTTCGAAAAAGGGTCTTGACTGGAGCTGTTTGATTGAAAAGCCCGCGCGGCTCCTAAACCCCGCTGAAACGAGCCATCCTACAATATGCCTGAAAATAGCGGCCTGAAGCACGGATTAACTCGACTTATGAGGCAAAGCTGCCAAGAACGTTAAAATATCGTTAAATAATAGTCAAAGATTAATCGAATTTAAACCAATGAGAACAACTCTCCGAAGTTGATATCATAAACTCCGACGCTTCGTATCTTACATTCCGGAAACGAAGCAATTGAGTTTACTATGTCAGCGGTGGTCGCACCCCACGTGCAACTTTATCCAGACCGGAGAGCAAATATGACGTTTTCATCGCCAGCAACTATCCTTGCCGAAGGCCAAAGCTGGAGCATAGCCACCGCGCCCGCCAACCCGCGCCTCGCCATGCACTATCGATTGCCAAAAGGCATACAGCCCTTCCTGACCTGGCTGACGGCGCAGCCCGCACCGGGCGAGGCGCTCAGGGAGCGGTCCCCCCTGCGCTTCGTCGCCATCGCCCTCCTGCAGACGCTGCTCGGCATTGTCCTAAGCGTCGCGGCACTCCAGCTCTGCCCGTCCCTGATACTGGTCGGCATGCTGCTCACCACGGCAGGCCTCGGCCTCTTTCAGGTCGTGGTGTTCCACCACTGCTCGCACGGCACCGTGTTCCGAACGCGTGAGACCAACGTCTGGGTCGGGCAGCTCGTCTCAGCCGTTTTGCTGTTCAAGCATTTCGACCATTATAAGAAGGAGCACATGCTGCACCACAGCAACAACAAGCTGCTGACCGAGGAGGACGAGTTCGCCGACTTCGTGTTCAATACCTGTCGGCTAGAGGCCGGGGTGAATCTGGCGGTGCTGCGCCGCCGGGTCCTGCTGAGCATCGTGTCGCCTTTGTTCCACGCGCGCTTTGCAGTTCGTCGTGTCCAGGCTGCGTGGAGTTCGCATGACCGCCGGCACAATCTGATCGGCATCGCCGTTTGGGCAGCGCTCGCGCTGCCGGCGCTGGTGACTGGACAGTGGCTCGCCTTCTTGCTGGCGTGGGTCGTGCCGGTCACCGTGCTGCTGCAGGCCGCGACGGTCGGGCGCATCCTTTGTGAGCACAGCTTTCCCGACGCAGAGGTGATCGCCACCCGCGGCCGGGATCTCACATGCCATGCCACGGGCGGAGTATTCCCGGGCATGATGCCGCCGTCCGCAGGTGCGGGTTCGCCACACGGCGCGCTTGCCTGGCTGGGCTGGTGGGCGAACATGCTTATAGTACAGGTATTTGTCCGGATGGTCGTGCTGGTCGGCGATGCGCCATGCCACGACTACCATCACCGTAAACCAGCCAGCCGGCGCTGGACGAGCTACATACAGGCGCGGCACCTCGACATCCAGGCTGGATCGACGACATTCAAGACCGACTATAAAGAAACGTGGGGGCTGTTCCGGGCGATTGAAACGACCTTGGCCAGCCTGTCACGCCTACCAGCCGGCACCCCGCTCTGAGACGCCGCGAGCTGCAAAAAGCCTGGATGCCTGCTCTCAGGCGCCCGCCTTCAAGCGATACTCCTTGAAGGCGGGCTTCAGGCAAAGCCGGTGTCGTCCCGCGTCATGTGTACCGGAAGAATGATGCGGGCTTGGCTACCACCGCTGAGCCGCGACTCCGTGATAAGCACGCCTTCATGGGCCTCGACGATCCGCCGCGCGACGGCAAGCCGGTCGGCACTGGTCCCAGCCTGCTGAGATACAGTCCGATCAGCGTCATCCGATGTAGGGATGCCGGGCGTATAGGCCGGCGCACCCTCGACGGAGCAACTGACGAGAATCTCCACCGCGCCGTCGCCCCGCCGCCCGGCGGAGAGCTTGACCGCCGAGCTCGGCAGCGCGCGGGCCAGCGACACGCCCACCAGCGCCTGTATCGCCCGGTGCATGCTGTCGCGATCGACGCAGATCGACACGCTTCGCTTGGGCAGGCTGACGCTCAGCTCGACGCCGCCCTTCACACTGGCCAGGTAGCTGGACCGCAGAACCCGGCGCATCGTATCGGCAAGATCGATCCACTGGACGTCGAGCAGGAGCGACTGCTCCCGTGTCGTCGCAAGGCGCAGCGCATCGTTGGCCAGCGCGGCCAGCTCATGCGAGCTTTCGGTCAGCTGCTGCGTCGCCGCCTCGATCTGCTCGGGTCCGGACGCCATCCCAGGCTGGCATGCCATAGCCTGCACCAGCGTGACGATGCGTTCGACGGTAGGCCGCAGCCGGTGTGAGAGCGTCTCCAGAAAGCGCGCCTGGATGACGTTCGCCTCCTCGGCGGACTGCTTGGCCTGCCGCAATTGCCCCTCGGCGTGCTTGCGGTAGAGCACGTCAAGATAGACGAACAGCGCCGTCTCAATCAGTTCCTGGTCGCCCGATTCAAACGGCCGGCTTACGTTCCCCTCCGAACGGTTGCCGATCACCAGCGCATGGCCGCTGGACCGGTCATACGCCCAAAGGATGAACGGCAGCCGGAGCACGTCGAGCAGTCCGGCTGGCGGGCGGTCGAGCCGGAGCGAACTGGTGAAGAAGAACCCCGGCGGGTTTGGGATCATGATGACCTCATCCGCCTCGATGCTCGTGCCGCCGATGGCGTGCGCCACTAGGAAGCGGCCGCTGCCGGGCGGCTCCTCCCGCAGCAGGGCGGCGCGGTCGCATAGCGCGGTCTCGACCACGACCTGAAGCAGCGCGCCGCCGATATCGTGCATCGCCTGGTTTGGTTCGGCGAAGCGATAGGCCTCGCGCACCAGCCGTGCGACCGTGCGGCTGCGGCGCGCCTCGAGAAAGGCTTGGCTCTGCTCCTCCTGCAGGCGCAGCAGGCGCGCGCCGAGATCATTGCACTCGTTCCGGTAGTATTGCAGTTCGCGCTCGTATGGGTTGCCGATCCCGGCTTGGCTGCTCATGCCGGCACCCGCGTCAGCGAGGTGAGGACTCCGGTCCAGTCCAAAGGTCGGCTGTAGCTTCCAAAAGGTGCAATCTCGACGCCTGAGTAGAAGCCGAGCAACGGGACGGATGGGTCCAGGTCCTGCATCAAAAGACCGGCCTCCTCCAATGGCGCGCCGCTGCGGGCGCTGGCCCGGCCGGCGCAGTCGATATAAAGGCTCAGGAACGGCTTGACCGCTGGGCGTCTCGCTCGGACCGCGGCGGTCCCGTGACGAACGGAGTCCAGCATCAAGGCGTTGTCGCGTGCCATGATCTGCACTCTGGTCCCCCGGCGGAAATCGGGCTCAAACAGGGTAATGGAGCCGGAGGCGCGGTCCGCACCTAGGATCAGGCGGTTGACGTAGGCGTTCTCGTCATAGGGGGCGAAGGGGTCGCCGTGCTTCTCACCCAGGGTCGCGACGAGAGACAGGTCGCTGCCGTCAGTGCTGCCGAGGCGCAGACCGAGCATCCGCTCGATCACGGTCAATGCGGCCTCGCCGTCGAGCTCGTGCACCACGGCGCCGTCGATGCGAGTGATCTCCATGAAGCTGCTGACCGGGCGGCAGCCATGCATCACGACCGTCTCGGCGCGTACGTTGGGTGGAAATACCAGAGCGACGGCAGCGTGCTTGCTGACGCCCTCGCCGTCGAACACCCAGCCGTCGGAGAGGTTCAAGTCCGTGAGCAGGCCGCCACCGATGAGGTTGACCGTCTTGCCGCCCAGGCCAGCGTGGAACCCCTCGACGATCGCGCTCGCATAATGCAGCCGCAGCGGGACGGTCGAGGCGACGCTGTCAAAAAACAGCAGCACCACCGCGTCGTCCGCGGCTTGGCCCGCCAAATCGCGTGCGAGCGCCTCGCCAGCCTGCGCCTCGCCGGCGAGCAGGTTATGCGTGACATGGATCCTCGGCACTACGTCGGAGGCGAGGAACGCTACGATGCCGAGCTCCATACCGCTGTAGCCGAGTTCGCCGCAGCCGATGGCCCCGGCAGCCGAGCCGCCGACCAGGGGAGTCGCTCCATAGACCGCACGCAGTGCGGCGAGCGCCGCAGCCGGGTCGTGCTTGCCGCCGCAAAACACCAATAAAAGAACAGGTTGGATCTGCCCAAGCAGCGTGCAGCAACGCTCCACCACCGTCGCCGTGTCATAGTGAATGGCATAGGCGACGTGGACCGAGTTGTTGGGGACCTCGGTCTGGTCCGTGGCTGGGCTCGATGGCATTTGCGAACAGTAGCACATGGTTGATATGGCTAGGCAAAAATGTTGTTTGAACCATGTGTGTCGATACTGGCAAATAGGCAATCGGCCAAGGGGACTATTCTAGTTTAGTGACTGAAGAAACCATCTGACAATGTTTTTGAGAAGAAATCTGCCGCCGACCGCATGTTCGGTACTTTGAAGCAGCCAACAGGGCGCACTGCTGGTTAAAACAGCAATCCGTTCCTAATACTCATCTCATCGAGCATCGGGCGGATCGCCCCAGCAAACATTGGATGGAAAAGCGGTCAGGCATGGTGCGGTTGAACGAGATCAGGATGGGCGAGATCGCAGCTGCGCTGCCGCCAAGCCCGGATGCCGAAATTTTTTTCATTGGACGCATCCATACGCCGTGGACCGATCGCCTGGCCTGTCCGCGCCAGGGTCGGCTTGACGGCCCGACCTGCCGAATCGAGGTTTTCGCTCCATGGGCGCCCGCCGGGCTGGAGGGCGTGCTGCAATACGAATACCTCGAGGTGCTCTACTGGCTGCATATGTCCAGGCGCGACCTCGTGCAGCAAAGCCCGGCCAATGACGGCTCTGCCCGCGGCACGTTCTCCCTGCGCTCGCCGGTGCGGCCCAACCCGATCGGCACCAGCATGGTGCGCCTGCTGGGCGTCGAGGGCTCCGTTCTGTTGGTGCGCGGCCTCGACTGCCTGGACGGCACGCCGCTCATCGACATAAAGCCGGATCGCTGCGCCTTCACCCCGATCGCGCCGCGCCAGCCAGGCGACGACGAAATCGGGACGGCATGAGCGCATTCAGCGATCGTCCGCCGCAGGTTACGCTGTCGCCGGCCCCTGAATTTGACGCAGCCAGTCCTGCAGATTGTAGAAGTTGTCGATCCGCGCCACGCGGCCGTCGCGCAGCGTGAAGAACGCGCCGGCCGGCAGCACGTAGGCCTGGCCGCTCGCTTCGGGCAAACCGGCGGCAGTACGCCTATAGGTGCCATGCACCACGAATTCGGCCGCCGCCCGGGTGCCGCTGGGCTCCGTCAGCACCACGAGGTCGGCCAGCCGCTCCTGGTAGCTGTCGTCCATGCCGGCCATGAAGCGGGCAAAGGCGTCCCGCCCGGTCTCCCGCCCGCCCTGATTGATGCCATGCACGACGTCGTCGGTCAGCAACGCCAGCATGGCTGCGAAGTCCCCGGCGTTGAACGCATCGTAATAGGCCCGCACGAGCTTTTCGGCTTCAGGCATCACACATCCTCAAACTGCTGGATCTCAGCAACCGTCACCGGTCCCTGGCTGGACCCGTGCTGCGGCCAGTCGCGATGGTTGCGTACGGCGCCGTGCTCCCGCACCGCGTCGAGCCGCGCGGGATCGAGGTCGGCCCACAGCCAGCCCGTCGCATCCGCGTCCTCGGCGATTACGCCGTCCTCGGGGAAACCGCGGTCGGCCGGGCCGTAAACGCCGGCGCGGCCACGGTTGCTGTCGAGCGTCGCGAGCCACGGCGCGTCGCCCACGGTGGGTGCGACGGCCACAAAACACTGGTTCTCGATCGCCCGCGCGCGCGCCGACAGGCATACCCGGTTGAAGCCGTGCATCGTGTCCGTGCAGGTGGGCACCAGGATCAGCCAGGCGCCGGCCTCGACCTGGGCGCGGACCACGCTCGGGAACTCGGCGTCGTAGCAGATGGCGATACCGACGCGGCCCCATGGCGTCTGGAACACGCGATGCGGGGCGCCGGCGCCGATGGCCCAGTGCTCGGCCTCGAACCGGGTCATGATCTGTTTGTCTTGGAACGCGACGCGGCCGTCCGGCGCAATCAGCGGCGCGCGGTTTACGATGCGCTCCCCGCTGCGCCACGGAAGCGTGCCGGGCACGAGCCAGACGTCATGCCGTCGTGCCGTGTCGAGCATGATCCGCAAGATCTCGCCAGACGCCGCGCATACCGCGTCCCGCTCGGCCACTGGATCGTTTGCCACGCCAAAGGCTGCGGCGGTCTCCATGCAGGCGTATTCCGGCAGGACCAGAAGCTGTCCGCCGCCATCGACTCCGGCCGCAACCAGGCGATCCAGCTTATCGGCGTATTCCGCAAGGCTGCCGATCCGCGTGACCGGGTATTGCAGCGCGCCAAGCCGCAGCGTCATGCAGCGTCCCCCGTGAGGTCCTTAGTCCAGAACTGCATCAGGTGGTCCGTCTCGTTCGTATGCCCCAAATCACGCCAATGCATGGTGCAGGTCAAGCCGGCGCGCCGGGCGAAGCCGCGCCGGCGCCAGAAGCCGTCGAGCGGCACGGCGTCCGGTGGGCGCATCGGATGGTCGTCCGGGCGCTGCACAGCGCAGAACGCGGCGTGATCATAGGCGCCGAACGACCGCGCATGCGCTTCCCGCCGCTCGAAGAACACGACGCCGATCCCCTGGCCGCGATAGGCCGGCAGCAGCACGCTTTCGCCGAAATAGCACCATCGCGCCGGGTCCAGCCCGGCCGCGCGGAACGGCGCGGTCACGTTGGCGGTCTCCTCCAGCAGCGGCAGGCAGGAGGACACGCCGACCGCCTCGCCGCCGTCCCAGGCGATCACCAGCGCGGCTTGGGGACAGCGGGCATAGGTCGCGATATACTCGGCCTCATAGGCGTCGCTGCCGTCGTATAGATAGGGCCAGTCGCGGAAGACGATGCGCCGCAACCGCGCCAAAGCGGGGACGTGCGGCAGGATAGCATCGCCTATGGCGGTCGTGATCTCGGGCATTGGTCGCCAACTATCAGCCCTGCAGGGCCAACGTCACTAGGTTCGTCAATGTTTGCGGAACACGATGTGGTAGTCGCCGTGCCGGACATCGACGCGCCCGGGCAGCACAGCGTTCATCGCCAGGGCTGCGCCATCGAGCACGCGGGCCAGGGTCGGGACGCGTTCGCGCATATCGGGGTAGCGCGGGCTCTCATACACCTTGGCATAGAGAGGCTCGAAGCCGAGCGCCGTGATGAAGGCCTGCAGGCGCGGCAGGCTGACGAGCGGATGGAAGACGGTGGGGAAGGGCGCGCAGCCCGGTTGGCCGGCCTTTTGGTCCTTCAGGATGTGGCGGTAGTACCAGACGTGGAACCAATGCGGCGCGAGGCGGGTGACGACGCCGGAGAGCGAGTGCGGGTTCGGTGCGCCGATGAACAGCAGGCCGCCCGGGCGCAGTGCCTCGGCGAAACCCTGCAGTGCGCCTTCGACGTCGGGCAGATGCTCGATGACGTTGAAGCAGACGACGAGGTTGAACTGGCCGGGATCGAAGCGCAGCGTCTGGATGTCGCCGACCCGTTTTGTCGTGGCGTAGTCGCAGCGGGCAATCTGGTCAGCATCGATATCGACGACGGTGATCTCGCTGCGCCCGAGCAGGCCCGGCGGCATGTAGCTGGTTGAGCCGCCGCCGGCCTCGTAGATCGCGAGCTTTCCAGGCGGCAAGGTATTGTCGAGCACGCGGTGAACGGCCAGCAGGCTCTGGCTGGCTGCGTCGTCGGCTGAGGCGGTCGGCAGGTTCAACTCGGGCTGCGACGCCGGTGCAGGTTGTGCTGCGGCCACTGTCATCATCCGGCTCCGTTCAAAAGGGGTCGAGGCTCAGCCAAGCAGGCGTCCGGCGGCGGCCGGACATCCCGTCTTTGACCGCTTGCGCCATTGGACGCAACCCAGAGCTCCAACGATCTTGCCGCTGCATCGTCTATTTGATCGCAACGATACGTTCAATGCCACATGTCGCAACGCGATGTTTACCTGCTTTTCGAGTGACTTGGCTCGTTGCACGACGCCCTACATCGAACGCATCGAGCGGGCCGCTATTCCCCGCAGCCGGGCTATGCGCCATTGTGTCGATCGTTCAACCGAGGAGCAGAACACCATGGGGACGTCCACACTGGAGCCGTCAGACGCTGCGGCTGTTCATGGCGCGGCACCGGCCGCCGGGTCCGAGTGGCTGCGCATCGGCGGGGTGACGCTCGCGGTGCGCGATCTGGACCGCGTGGCGACGTTCTACCGCGACGTTATCGGGCTGGAGCTGATCGCGCAGGAGGATGGCGCGGCTCGTTTGGGCGTCGCCGGCACCGCGTTCCTGGACCTGCTGCACCGCCCAGACGCGCTGCCGGACGATCCGGTCACGGCCGGCCTGTTCCACACCGCGTTCCTGCTGCCGTCCCGCGCCGACCTCGGGAGCTGGCTCGCGCATTTCGGACGGCTTGGCCACCGGCTCGACGGCGCCGCCGACCATCTGGTCAGCGAGGCGGTCTATCTACGCGACCCCGAGGGCAACGGCATCGAGGTGTATGCCGACCGGCCGCGGGCACAGTGGCATTGGCGCGACGAAGGGAAGGAGCGCCGCGTCGAGATGGCGAACCGGCCGATCGACACGCCGGGCCTGCTCAGCGCCGCGACACCCTGGGCCGCAGCACCCGGCGGCACGCATATCGGCCACGTCCACCTGCGCGTCGGCGACATCAGCGAGGCGAGGCGTTTCTATGGCGACGCGCTCGGCCTGGATGTCACGGCGATCTGGGACAGCGCCGCGTTCCTGTCGTCCGGCGGCTACCACCACCACATCGCCGCCAACACCTGGAGCAGCGCCGGCGCCAGCCCGCGCGACCCGGCGCGCGCCGGGTTGGCTGCGGTGACGCTGGATGTCGCGGACGAAGCGGCCTGGGGAGGCATCGCACGGCGAACTGGCCTGACTGGGCGCAGCCTCAGCGACCCCTGGGGCACCACGCTGCAACTTCGCGCTGCATAGCCTTGCGGTCAGCCGACTTCTCCGGCAAACCGGCAGTGAGGCGTTCACTATTGCAACAAAATTCCTGATCGCTTTCGACCGCGGCGGCGCTTGAGGCGGCTGCGCCTTCCTGAACCAAGCACTGAAGGAGACCATACCGATGGATCGTGCATTGACTGACGTCCGGACGTCCGGCACCGGGATACTGCTTGCCGAATGGGCGCCCCGCCTGCTCAGCGTGCTGCGCATCGTTGTAGCGCTGCTGTTCATTGAGCACGGGGCGCAGAAGCTGTTCGGCTTCCCAACGCCCCCGGCAAGCGGCTTGCCTGCACCGCTATCGCTGTTCTGGGACGGCGCGGTGCTGGAGTTTGCCGGCGGCCTGTTGGTCCTGGTGGGCCTGTTTACCCGGCCCGTGGCCTTCGTGCTCTCCGGCGAGATGGCGTTCGCCTATTGGATGTTCCACGCGCCGCGCAGCCCGTTTCCAATAATCAACAACGGCGATGCAGCAATCCTTTTTTGCTTTGTCTTCCTCTATCTCGCGGCGGCTGGCGGCGGAGCGTGGAGCCTGGATCGGGTCCGCAGCAACGCGGCCTGAACTGGGCCGAGCCTGAGCTGAGCCGGAGTCGTCAGCGCGCGGCCTGGGTGCGCCAGTTGGGTAGGACGCCGCCGAGCTGTACGGTGATCGCGTCCGCCCGGCGCCGGACCAGATCGCCCAACAGTGGAATACGCTCATCCGGAATGCGCGCCATGGGACCGGACAGCGACACGGCCGCCACCGGCTCCGCGCCCTCGTTGAACACAACCGCGGCGACGCAGCGCATGCCGACGGCGTGCTCCTCGTCGTCGATGGCGTAGCCGCGCGCGCGGGCCTGCGCCAGGTCGCCGCGCAGCGCCGGGGTGGTGTTGATGGTCTTGACCGTGACGCGCGATAGGCCCTGGCGGTGCAGGATCTTGGCGAGGTCGCCATCCGGCATGGCCGAGAGCAGCGCCTTGCCGACGCCGGAGCAGTGCAGCGGCACTCGCCCGCCCGGCCGGGCAAAGGCCCGCATCATCTGCCGGCACTCGACCTGCGAGAGATAGATCGCCTCTGCCTGGTCCTCGACGGCGAGGTTCACCGTCTCCTCGCTTTCTTCCATCAAGGCGCGCATGTGCGGACGCGCCGTGCCGACCAGGCTGCGGGTTTTCAGGAACGCGCTGCCGGCGACGAAGGCCTGCACGCCGACCGACCACAGGCGCCGTTCGGCATCGAAATGCACGTAGCGCTCCTGCTCCAAGGTCGTCAGCAGCCGGTGCGCGGTGGACGGGGAGAGACCGACCTGCTGCGCCACTTCGGTCAGCGTGATGCCCTCATCGGCGGCGGCGAGCCGGTTCACCAGGGTGAGCGCGCGCACGAGCGACTGCACCTGATCCGACTTTTCCGGCTTGCTGGGCTGCGCTGATTTGCGGGATGTCTGCACTGGGTTCGCTCCTGGTTCCGCCTAACTAGCGAAACCGGCAGATTTTTTCAATGCAGCATAATGCTGTTTTTGTTGAGGAAAAACTTTGCTTTTCCACATCGCGGGAAGACCTATAATTTTGCTGGCGTATCCGGCCCGGCTTGGCGATGGTTGGCGCAACCAAAACCAACCGGTTGGGAGCAGATAATGGCCAGAATGAAAGCGATCGACGCCGCGGTGCGTGTGCTGGAGCGGGAAGGCGTCAACACCGCCTTCGGCGTGCCCGGCGCCGCCATCAACCCACTCTATGCGGCGCTGAAGGCGCGCGGCACCATCCGCCATATCCTGGCGCGGCACGTCGAGGGCGCGTCGCACATGGCGGACGGCTATTCCCGCACCAAGCCCGGCAACATCGGCGTCTGCATCGGCACCTCTGGACCTGCAGGAACCGACATGATCACCGGGCTCTATACCGCGATGGCCGACAGCATCCCCATCCTGTGCATCACCGGCCAGGCGCCGCGCGCCAAGATGTACAAGGAGGACTTCCAGGCCGTCGATATCGAGACCATCAGCAAGGGCGTCACCAAGTGGTCGGTCTGCGTGCGTGAGCCCGCTCTGGTGCCCATGGTGTTCCAGCAGGCGTTCCACGTCATGCGCAGCGGACGGCCCGGCCCGGTGCTGATTGACCTGCCGATCGACGTGCAGATGGCTGAAATCGAATTCGACGACGACACCTACGAGCCGCTGTCGATCCATAAGCCCGCCGCCTCCCGCCGCCAGGCCGAGCGCGCCATCGCCATGCTGAACGCCTCCGAGCGCCCGTTGATCGTCGCCGGCGGCGGCATCATCAACGCCGACGCCTGTGATCTGCTCGTGCAGTTCGCCGAGCTGGTCAACGTTCCGGTGATCCCGACGCTGATGGGCTGGGGCAGCATCCCGGACGATCACACGCTGATGGCCGGCATGGTGGGCCTGCAGACCAGCCACCGCTACGGCAATGCGACGTTCCTCGAGAGCGACTTCGTGTTCGGCATCGGCAACCGCTGGGCCAACCGGCACACCGGGTCGGTGGAGGTGTATACCAAGGGCCGCAAGTTCGTGCACGTGGACATCGAGCCGACGCAGATCGGCCGGGTGTTCGGCCCGGATTTCGGCATTGTCTCCGATGCTAAGGCCGCGCTCGCGATGTTCATCGAGGTTGCGCGTGAGATGCAGGCGGCCGGCACCTTGCGGAAACGCGACGAGTGGGTGGCGTCTTGTGCCCATCGCAAGGCCAACATGCTGCGGAAGTCGCACTTCGACGCCGTGCCGCTGAAGCCGCAGCGCGTGTATGAGGAGATGAACCAGGTGTTCGGCCGCGACACCTGCTACGTCACCACGATCGGCCTGTCGCAGATCGCCGGCGCGCAGTTCCTCCGGGTGTATAACCCGCGCAACTGGATCAACTGCGGTCAGGCCGGCCCGCTCGGCTGGACCCTGCCGGCGGCGCTCGGCGTGCGGGCGGCGGACCCGCACAAGACGATCGTGGCGCTGTCGGGCGACTACGACTTTCAGTTCATGATCGAGGAGCTCGCGGTCGGCGCGCAGCACAAGCTGCCATACCTGCACGTCGTGGTGAACAACTCGTACCTCGGGCTGATCCGCCAGGCGCAGCGCGGCTTCCAGATGGACTTCGAGGTCAGCCTCGCCTTCGACAACATCAACGTGGAGCCGGACGGCGACGCGCCGCGCGGCTACGGCGTGGACCACGTCGCGGTGGCGGAGGGCCTGGGCTGCAAGGCGATCCGCGTCAAAAGCCCGAACGAGTTCCGCGACGCCTTCGCCCGGGCGGAGGCGCTGATGCAGGAGCACCAGGTGCCGGTCGTGCTGGAGTTCATCCTGGAGAAGGTGACCAACATTTCGATGGGCACCGAGGTGGACAGCGTGAACGAGTTCGAGGACATCCTGTGCCTCGATCCCTCGCTCTCGATCAAGAAAAGCCAGGACATGGGCAACACCGAGCCGCCGAAGGTGCTCGAACCCGCCGCGCGCTGACCTGCTGGATAGGACCAAAACAATGAGCAATATCGGCTTCATCGGCCTCGGCATCATTGGACGTCCCATGGCGGGCCACCTGATTGCCGGCGGGCATTCCCTGTTCGTCTATAACCGCTCCCCTGTGGCGCAGGCCGTGCTGGACCAGGGCGCGCGCGCCTGCAGCAGCCCGGCCGAGGTCGCGGCGGCGGCGGACATCGTGATCACCATGGTACCGGACACCCCGGACGTGGAGGCAGTGCTGTTCGGCAAGAACGGCGTCGCCGAGGGGCTGGCGCCGGGCAAGACCCCAAGAAAAACGGTGGTGGACATGAGCTCCATCTCGCCGATCGCCACCAAGGACTTCGCGGCCCGCATCAATGCGCTGGGCTGCGACTACTTAGATGCCCCGGTGTCCGGCGGCGAGGTCGGCGCCAAGGCCGCGAGTCTCACCATTATGGTGGGCGGCCCGGAGGCGGTATTCGCCAAGCTGAAGCCGATCTTGGAGCTGATGGGTAAGAACGTCACGCTGGTGGGCGGGAACGGCGATGGTCAAACGACTAAGGTCGCCAACCAGATCATCGTGGCGCTGACGATTGAGGCAGTCGCGGAGGGTTTGCTATTCGCGTCCAAGGCCGGCGCCGACCCGGCCAAGGTGCGTCAGGCGCTGATGGGCGGCCTCGCGACCTCGCGCATCCTGGAGGTGCATGGGGAGCGGATGATCAAGCGCACCTTCGACCCGGGTTTCCGCATCGAGCTGCATCAAAAGGACCTGAACCTGGCGCTCGCCGGGGCCCGCACGCTGGGTATCAGCCTGCCGAATACCGCGACCTGCCAGGAGCTGTTCAACGCCGCCGTTGCGGCCGGCGGGGCTGCTTGGGACCACTCGGGCATGGTGCGCGTGCTGGAGCGGCTGGCGTGCCATGAGGTCGGCGGCGGCCAGCCTGATTCCGCAAAATAGGCAAGCCGCAACAGCTCACTACGGCTGTCTCCTCCGCCGCACCCAATCGACCGCTTCGCGCAACGGCCGGGTCATTCGCCAGCTGGTCGAGGCCCGCAGCGTCGCCACCTGCATCCTGAGATCGGCATTCTCCGTGTCGCGCGGGTCTGGGGCTGCAGGGGCGGTGCTTGGTCCGGGCGTGCCGAACTCGGATTGATACCATCCGGCGCCGAACAGCGGCACGAGCGCCTCGTGCGGCGTAAAGTGGCGCCGGTTGAACTTCTGGCCGGGCCAATTGTCGCCAAACGGGTCGAAGACCGGGCTGGCGGTTCGGCGGAAGAACGCCGTCGTCCGGGCGTCGCCGCGGTGCTCCCACATCTCGTCGTCCCGGATGAACTCATACAGCCGATGGATCGTGGGGATGTGTATGTCGTCGATGACCAGCACGCCGCCGGTCCGGATGTGCGGATAGACGAAGTAATATTCCAAATCCGGGAACGGATAGGCGTGCGGACCGTCGATCAATGCGAAGTCCAACGGTTCCGAAAACTGCCATTTCGGCACCATGACCTGCGACGGGCCGATGACGAACTTTGTCGCTGCGGATCGCAGGTAGGGATGGTTTTGGGTGTTCTGCAGGCTGTCGCCGTACGGCAGTGTGAACGCGGTATGCCGCTCGCTCAGGTTTGACAATAGAAGCGTGCTCAGGCCGCAGCCGGTCTCCATTGAGACACGGGCCTTGACTGCCTGATGCTCCTCGAAGATTTTCCAAAGAACGTCGGGGTACAGTGATCCGCTGGCATGGAATGAAGGAGAGACCTCCTCGATGATCTTTTTGACTATGGTTATCGAACGATCGGGTGTGAAGACGGGCGGTTTGGCGATCATCGGCAGACACTGACCGTCATTGCGTCAAGAAAACCACCAGTCGATGATTGTTGCCAGAGACGAAACGATCGGGCTTTTGTATTCATCGTGCTGGCGCCTGTGCTTGGAGACCCGCAGCTTAACTCGTGGTCTCGCAGGAAGGCAAAACGGTCGTCGCCGCCCCGTGCTGGCCAACCGTATCGGCGAAGGGCGCTTGACGCTGGCTCGAGATACAGGACTGTTCCCGTCTGACGCCGATGCGCCGCACCGGATGGCGGACGTGAACCAGGGCGAGCGGGGTAGGATGACCGAGGAACACGGCGTTTCGACATGGCGGCAGGCCTTGGCCGAAAATTGGGAGGAGATGCGGTCACTCACCGACTGGATGGGCATTCCCGCGATGCATGACCATGTCGCCGAGCTGCATACCGGCGTTACCCGGGCCGTCGGCGGCGACTGGGTCGATCACTCGCTGCACCGGCATCTGCTGCCGCTGGCGGCGCGGCTCGCCGCCCGGGACGGCGATCCCGGCCGCAAGCTCTCCATGGTCTCGTTCGGTTGCGGCACTGGGCAGATCGAGCAGGCGGTCCTGGCGCGGGGTTGGCCGGTCGGGCGGATCGTCTGCCGGGAGTACGACGTGGCGCTGCTGGACCAGGCGCGGGAGAACATCCTGGGCCTGTGCGCCGATCAGGAATTTCAGCAGTTCGACTACAACAATCCCGAAGCCGTCGGCGACGAGGCGTTCGACATGGCGTTCTTCTGCCACTCAATGCATCACTGCACCGACATCGAGCGGTTTCTGCCATTCCTCAATCGCGTCGTCGCCCAGGACGGCCTCATACTCGGCCTCGACTACTTCGGTCCCTCGCGGCTGCAGACGACGTTCGAGACCCGGCAGCTGCTGGACGAAATCTTCGAGTCGTTCCCCGAGCATCTCCGCTTCAACCTGCAGACCGGCGAGGTCGAGCCGAAGTTCGTCGTCGATACGGTGGCGGAGGTGGCGCGGTCCGACCCGAGCGAGGCGCCGCGCAGCGCCGACCTGCGCAGCCTGCTGTTCTCCAGCTTCCCGGTCCACGAGGTCTCGCCCATGGGCGGCACGCTGCTGCGCTCGCTGTTGGGACGCCGGGCGGGGAACTTCCGCAGCGCGGGCGACCACTGCATCTTGAAGCTGCTCATGATCCTCGAGCGCGAGCTGATCCGGTCGGGCCGGCTGGCTTCGGACAATCTGTATTTCGCGTTGGGCAGAAGCGACCGGCTAGCTTAAAGCATCGTCCGATCGATCTGCTCTTTCGATTGGACAAAGATGCTCGTTGAAACAAAGGTCTAGTGGTCCAATGCGGCAGCTCAGCGTACACAGTGCACGATCAGGATTGAACGATGGGTGAGATATTCCAACGCGCCGCGCCAGCCTCGGCGCTGGCCTGGACCGGCGAGCGGCTGACGACGGAGACGACGGGGCAGGTCGAAATCGAGCATCTGCACCGCTACTTCTTCGCCCGCGCGCTGTGCCGCGGCCTGGACGTGCTGGACGTGGCGTCCGGCGAAGGCTACGGCGCCGCCCTGCTGGCCCAAGTCGCCAAAAGCGTCGTCGGCGTGGAGATCGCGCCGGAGACCGTCGAGCATGCGCAGGCAGCCTATGCCGCACCCGGCCTGACCTTCCTGCAGGGCGACGCGCGGCGCATTCCGTGTCCGGACCATAGCTTCGACGCTGTGGTGTCGTTCGAGACGCTGGAGCATTTCTACGAACACGACGAGTTCCTGGCCGAGGTGCGCCGGGTGCTGCGGCCGGGCGGGCAGTTCATCATCAGCTCGCCCGAGCGGGACGTGTACTCGCCGGCCGGCGGGACGCCGAACCCCTATCACGCCCGCGAGTTGACCCACGCCGAGTTCAGCGCGCTGCTCCGGGCCAATTTCGGCCACGTGTCGATGTATGCGCAGCGGCCGCTGCTGGGGTCGGCCCTGGTTGCGGAGGAGCTTCCGGCCGAGGTGGCGCCGCTTGTGACCTTCGAGAGACGCGGCGACCAGTTCTTCGAGGCGTCGGTCGGATTGCCGAGGCCGATTTACCTGGTGGCCGTCGCCTCGGACCACGCCTTCGTCCCGCATGTCGGCAGCCTGTATGTCGAGACCAGCGGCGTCGAGGCGCTGTTCGCCGCGTCGGCCGCGGCCAAGCAGGAGATCCAGTCGCTGACCGCGCGCCTGACCGAGCAGGGCGACTATGCGCAGCGCGTGCAGGCGGAGCTGAACCGGCGCGACGTCCAGCTGGCCAGCCAGGTTGCCGAGGCGCAGAACTGGCACACGCAGCTCGTGCAGCGCAACAATGAGCAGACGGCGCTCGGCGT
>JANXVC010000447.1 GCA_025351925.1 Rhodospirillales bacterium
CCTTCTCCTCGTGCGTCAGACAGCTGAGATCAGGAAGCTCGGTCATCCCCGCTTTGAATCCCAAGCATCAGGGTCACGTCAAGCCGCCTCACGCGCAGCGCCAGACATTCCAGATCAACGGGGGAGATGAGCAGACACCATATTTATGGGTGTTGAGGTGGATCTTGTCCTCGTAGGCGTAGCCGAGATGCGCCTGCACTGCGCGGCCCATGCGGTGATTGTCCTCAATGCCGCGATTGAGGATCAAGCCGCACTTCAGCCCCTTGCGCTGCACCACGCGGTTGATCATGGCCGTTCCGGAATACACCCCGGTCTGCAGTTGCGACAGGGTCTCGGCCATCGAGACGCCCCAGTTCGCCACGCCGTCCTCGCTGGAGGCGATGAGGCCGATCGACTCGTCATCCGGGGTGGACTGGGCCTTGCCGACGACGAAGTCGCCGTCCGCATCGACGAAGAACGTGTCGGTCATGGTACCGCCGGCGTTGATGCCGAGCACCTGCACGTTGCGCATGTTTCCCATAGGCTGGTCCACTCTGGTTCCTCCTTGGTTCCGACCGGTCTTGCTGTCTGTGCCGGTTCGCGGAGGGCCTGCATCGGGTGTGCCAGGTTCACAGCGGACGAGAGTTCCTCGTCGCGTCAATAGCTTGCGCAGTTGTGATGCCAGGCGTGTCCGCCCGGATTGTCCGGTTCCCGGACGGTCGATATTCGAATTTCAGACGTACAAAAGGAAGTAGCCGAACGTTGGCGTATCGCCCCTTGTTCGCGGACGGACTCCCAGCATATCTTTCACGTGTAAAAGGTGTTCGGGGCTCAACCGATAACGCGCCTCGGAGGAGTACTGTCCATCTCTTGTCCCTTGCCGTCTGGCAATGTGGATCGTTAGTATTTGCAGCCAGTTTGCATCGATTGCTGGCATCTATGCTGGAGAGATTAGGCAAATGCCCCGAGGCGGCTGATCGAAGCGCAGGGCCGTCTGGCATAAAGGGCTCGAGCGATGAAGACCCGCGACGTTCAACTTGCCTGGGAAGACTTTCATCGGGACGGCACCGTCTCGGCCCTTGTGCGTCCGGCTGTTAGCGCGTCATGGCAACGATCCCGTGAGCATAGGATCTCGGTTACTAAGCCAGAGACGACCGTCGTCACCGAGGCGGACTTCTATCGACGCCGGCAGCAGCACCGGATTTTTCTTCACGCCGCGCGTCCTGCGATGGAGAAGGCGCGCGAATTCCTTGCCGGCGCCAACTCGATGGCCATCCTGACCGATCCAACGGGAACGGTGCTGGAGACCGTCGGGGATGCACGGGCGATGGATTTGGGATCGTCGGTCAAGCTGCAGCGCGGCGGGCGCTGGGGCGAGGCGAAGATCGGCACCAACGCGATCGGCACCGCCATCGCCGCCATGGCGCCGGTGCAGATCCATGCGGTCGAGCGTTTCTGCAGCGAGGTGCAGAAATGGACCTGCGCGGCGGCGCCAGTGCGGCATCCGTCCAGCGACGAGATCCTCGGCGTCATAGACATTTCGGGTCCGGCCGGCCTTTTCAACCCACAAAGCCTCGCCTACGCCGTCGCGATGGCGCACCAGATCGAAGGCCTCGTCGGGCGCCGAATCGACGCCGAGCACGACCGGGTGCTCCGCCACTTCCTCGATCGACGGGCGCTTTGGCTTGCCGAGGAGGTTGTGGCCTTTGGGCGCAGCGGAGTTCTGATCTACTCCACCGAGAAGGCGCGGCGCGAGATCGAGCGGCGCAATCCGGGTCTGCTCGCCGACGGTCGCCTGGCCTGCCTGAAGGATATCGAGCCCGCGCTCTGGCCGGCACACTTCGAGACGCTGCTCCAAGGAGTCAGCGTCGAGGTCGTCGTGGAGGAAGGAATGGAGCTCAGCGGCGTGCTGGTGTTTCATGGCGGACGTGCTGGGCGCGTCGGGCGCTCATCGCTGAAGGACGCTCGCGACTCCATCGAGCGCCCGTCCTTCGACGCCATCCTGGGAAACAGCCCCGTGATGCGCGAGGCCCGGGACCGGGCGCGGCGCATGGCCGAGAGCGGGGCGCCGGTGCTGCTGGAAGGCGAGACCAGCGTCGGCAAGGTGCTGTTTGCCCGCGCCATCCACGGCGTTTGCGCGCCCACAGGCCCTTTTATCCCCGTCAACTGCGGCGGGCTACCGCGTGACCTCGTGGCGAGCGAGATTTTTGGCTACTCGAAGGGTGCGTTTACCGGCGCCGATGCGGCCGGGCGGCCGGGCAAGCTGGAGGCCGCAAATGGCGGATTGCTCTGCCTCGACGAGATCGGCGAGATGCCGCTGGAGCAGCAATCCTACCTGTTGCGGGTGCTGGAAGACGGCGTCGTTTACCGGGTCGGCAGCCACGAGGGCCGCAAGGTCGATGTGCGACTGGTTTCCATGACCAACCGCGACCTTTCGGAGGAGGTGACGGCCGGCCGGTTCCGCAGGGATCTCTACTACCGGATTGCGACTCTCCGGCTGCGGGTTCCGCCGTTGCGTGAGCGCGGCGACGACATCATCGCGCTGTTGGAGCGGTTCGGACTGAGCGCTGCGAAGCGTGCCCAGCGCGAGCCGCTACGCTTCACTGCCGCTGCCCTAGACACATTGCTGGCGTATCATTGGCCCGGCAATGTCCGGGAGCTCCGTAATCTGGTGGAGGTCGCCGTTCTCATGTCGCTCTGCGGCATCATCGGCATCGACGATCTACCTGCGGAGTTTCAGGCGACCACAACCAGGCCGTCCTCTGCGGCCGCCTGCTCGACCGACTTGCGATCGCTGGAGCAGGTCGCCATCGCCGCCGCAGTCCATGCCTGCGGCGGCAACTACACCAAAGCGGCAAAACGTCTCGGTATCGCACGCTCGACGCTCTATATGCAGGTGGCCGCGTTCGACTTGGCCGACGGCGCCCGCGCACGGGACGTTTCCGGAAGCTGACTGGCTGCAATGCGGCGGTCAGCAGCCTGCAACGGACTATGCCGCCAAGAACAAGGCAGGCAGTAGAGCGATCGTCCGCTGCAACGTGGCGAAGTCGCTCCGGCTGATGGAAACTCACGAGTGCGGTTGTTAGCTTCCCAACTGTTTCAAAACAGCTGGAATACCGCGCGCCACCTGACGGATGTCCTCAAACAGCGTGGCAACCTCGACGCTTGCCAGGAACGCGGCTCCGTAGAACACTCCCGGCAGTCTCTGCTCCCAGGCGGTCCCCCGGTGTGCCAAGGCGCGTGGGCCGAAGCGCTCGAACATCAGCACGAGGCCGATGCCGAGCAGTGCTCCAGCGGCAACGTCACTGAAATAGTGCAGACCAAAATAGATGCGCGGCAGGGTGCCATACAGAGCGCTCATTAAGGCGAGCAGGCCGAGCCAACGCGAACGCTGCCAGATGACGGCGACCAGGGCGAAAAACAGTGCTGCGTGATCGCTTGGGAAGGAGCCCCAATGGTTAGCGAGCGCCATGTCAATGCCGGGCAGCGGTTGAAACCCGCTTGCAAGGTCATGCAAGGGCCGCAGCCTGAGCGGCAGCGACACCTGGAGCACCCGACTCAGCACCGCGGTGATCAGTACTGCACCAAACCCGAGCATGAGTCGCTCGCGTGCCGCTTGGGCGCTGTTTTTGAACCAGCAGTACCAGACCAGGGCGATGAGCAATGCGCCGGTAACGAGGGTGGCTTCGCTGGCGACGAAGATCGCATGATTGATGACATCGTTTTGTGCAGCGAACTGGTGAGTCTTTAATGACACATACGTATCGACCTCCCGCGAGAGCGCGAATTGGTCGGCGACAATCCACCAACATACCAGCGCGCCTGCGACGCCTGCGCCGATCCAGGCACGCACCGCCTGCGTAGTGGCCCGGCGCGCCGAGGAGCGTGAGTGGCCGATCACGTGCAGGATTTCGAACGCGCTGAGCGGGGGGCGTATCCTGTTTTGCGTGCCGCTCAGCGTCTTGACGGCCTCAATGGCACGCATCAGAGATCCCTAATTTATACCAATTTCTTCATAAAAATGTCCCAAATATGATATTTTTGCAATAAACCATTCGATCTATGGTACGCTATGGATTAGTCTTTGGTATCGAATCACATCTGTGACCTAAGCCGCGCAACCCTGCTTAGGCTTCGGCACCCTCCCCCTGATCCATGCAACAGCGCCAAGACCCGGGCGAGCTCGAGTTGGCCCGAACAGTTTGTTTTGAGGAAAACCTGGCGGAGGTGGACACGCGCCGTGTTGAGCGTCAATCCCATCCGTTGGGCGATCTGTTCCAGGCGCAGGCCTTTGGAGAACAGTTCAGCAAGCTGCGCCTCCCGCACTGACAACCCAAATACCGCCGTGACGCTGGCGCGCTCGACGCCGCCCTCTTCCGCCGTAAGGTCGGTGATCGCCAATAGTACGCTGCCCTTCGTCGTCTCACTCAGCCAGGAGACCTGCCACATCGCGTAGTGAACATGCCCTTCGGCGTCAGGTATGCCGAAAAACTCCGGCGTTGGGCTATGCTCGGGCGCCATCCCGTCATCCAGCGCGGCACGTTGCTTGAGGAAGGCACGAAAATTCCGCTCAGTGCTGCAGCGGCGGAACTGCAGCACGCCGTCCCGTTCGGCAAGGCCAGCGCCGGCCTGCAAATAGGCCCGTGTACGGGCGGTTGCAGCGAGGATGGCGTACGCCTCACTGACCAGAACCAAACCAGCGTCAAGCAGGCTGCCCACTTCTTCCAGCGTCAGAGCATATTGTAAGGATATTCTGCCCGATCGTCTCTCCGGCAATATTGTCGGCTGCGTGCAGGCCGGTGTGTCGGCAGCCACGGTCGTCGGCCAGTGCTGTTCAGTTTGGGCGTGAGCGCTCACAGCATTTTCCCATTGCTTAAGTAGCTTGAGTACGCTGGTTCCGATCGTGCCTATTGTAATTTCGACGAGAGGCACAGTCGGAGCGGCTGCGTAAGGAATAGGGAATTAATTAAAATTGGGACGGATTGCAAGCTAATGTTATTGCAATAACGGTATTGTTACGGAAATCCGCAAACGCGGTGGGCCTGAGCTGTTTTTTCCAAGGGAAAACCTCCGGCATAGACTTGACACGACCCCGTAGCGGCTGCGGGCGCATGCGGCAGCGTCCTGTTCATGATCGGCGTTTTGAGCAGGTTGACGCCGCGCTCACTTGCCTGCATTCCCATCAGGATGCACCGGCGCTGCCCGCCCGCGTTGGTCATGCCTCAGATGGCTTCTGTCATGACCCGCTTCACCGCGCGCACGATCGCCGATGGGGTGAGCAGGCCGGGGCTCATGATCCAGCGATGCAGGGGTTCGTTGGCGATGCGCACGGTGCCGAGATGCTGCTCCGGATCAGCATCCAGGATCGGATCGGAGTCGACAAAACCGAGCCGGTCGCGAAGCGACTCGATGTCGTTCGGTTTGCCGGTAAGCAGCAGCCAACCCGGCCCGATGCCAAAGGACTTGGCATACTCGGCGAGCCGCTCCGGCGTATCGCGCTGTGGCTGCAGCGAGATGGAATACATAAAAATATCGTAACTGCCCAGGTCCGCTGAGGGATCAGCCGGTTCGCAGCTGCGCGAGCAGCTGTGAGGGCTGAGCGGCGAGTGCACTCAGGATGTCCCATCCCTGCTTTTTTGCCGTCGAGAGCAGCGAACGAATGATCCCGA
>JANXVC010000450.1 GCA_025351925.1 Rhodospirillales bacterium
GCTCCGATTGGGGCGCTGACCTGTTCGCCGGCGTGCGCTCCGTTATCGGCACTGCCGCTCGCCGCGGCGTGGCCGCCTACCAAGCTATCCAGCAAACCCTATGCATACAGGCTGCTCCCTACCCGGGTTGAGCAGAGACGCAGCTTGAGGCGGTTGACATGTCCTTCGGTCTGGCCGCTGCTCCAGAGCTGGATTAGGGCGGTGCGCACTGCGGCCCCGTCCTGCTCCAGCCCGGCGGCGAACAACTCAATGGCGGCGATGCCCCACGCGCGTGCCTCGGCGAGCCAGGCGTCCAAGTCGGCCGTGGGCGCGACGGTCCGTGTCGGCTGCCTGACGCCACACCCGCGGACCTGGACGGTGAACCGACGTGCAAGGAAAGCGACCTGGGCGGCCTCCTTGTCCTGCTTGGCCCGCCTGACGGCCACGGCGTCCGACGGCGACAATGCCTCAGTCGGGCGCGCCAGCAGCCAGGCAAGCTGCTTGGGCGAGGGCAGTGCCGGATCAGGGTCGGACGCGGTAGCCGGGGGCTGCGCTGGCCGGCGCCTCTCGCAGTCACTTCCGGGGAGTTCTGCGAGCCGGCTCAGGATCGAACTCAGCGTTTGATGTTTTGACTGCTGGATGTAGCGGAAGCCGACTCATCTTCTGAAGCGACCCACCACACGACAAGGCACGACCATTTAGCTACCTATTTGAGCTAGGATCAAAGCCAAGCCTTGGCCTGCTGCTGGCCGGCGAATCAGCGAGGAACGCGCGATAGCTCGCCTTCACAAAGGCGGATACGGGTCTTCTCTGAAAAGCTACTGCGCATTACTTATCTGGTCCTGACCGCGTGTTTTCGCCCCTTTTGGGCCAATTGGCGTGGGTCTTATTCAGAACGTGAGCAGCTTTTCCATGACCTCGATGACCACTGCCCCATCCACGCCGATGGCCTGGCAGGGCGATGCTGCTTTCCGCCAGCACAGAACCTTCTGCGGATTGGCCCTGCCGCTATCGGCGCCCATGGGCAGCTTATGGTCCCGCGAAGCGGGTGGGATGAGCATCACTATGGACAACACGGGCACTGCTACGTCCGGCGAGATCTTGCCGCTGCCAGCCGGGCGCATCTTGCGCCTGCTGCTGCTGTACATCTTCACCACTGCTCTGCACAGTGGAAACGCGGCGGTCGAGATTGGGCTTGATGCCCGCTCTGTCGCCTTGAGCCTTGGGCTGAAAGCAACGCCGCTGCGGTTGCGGGAGCTCGGCGAGCAGCTCGAGTGCCTGATCGCGGCAAGGCTGCGCATCACCGAGGGAAAGGGGGCGCCGCTTTCGGTGCTGGACGCACGCCGGTCAGGCAACCGGGACCCGTCGTCCGGATGGCGTCCGGTGCTGCACTTGAACAAGCGTTTTCTTGCCAGCCTGCAACAGGGTGCAGTGGCCCTGGACCGGGACGTGGTTGCTGCGTTGGCCGGATCAGCCATGGCGCTCGACGCGTACGCCTGGCTCGCGGCCACGTTGCCCGAAGTGAGCACGGACCGGCCCGTGCTGGTCACCTGGGCAGAGCTGCAGCAGCGCTTCGGCCAGGATGCGCTGCCGGGCGCTGTCGCGTTCAGGGCAGCGTTCTCCAAAAGCCTGAAGGCGGTCCAGGCAGCGTGCACCGCATTGCGGTTCATGATCAGCCAAGACGGCGTCGAGCTGCAGGGTGCTGCGGCGTTGGCGGCTGCGCCGGCCATCGAGCCGGCAGTGCCCACGGGTTCAGAACCAGAGCTGAACACGATACCGGCTGACCCGCCAACTTCGACGGCAACGGCATCTCCATCGAATTCTGAGACTTTGAGCCGCGCTGATAAGTCAGCCATGGTCGCAACAGCCGTTTTAGCCTCTGCGGCTACGATAGAAGCCATGGTCCCCGAAGCGAGACCGCAGTCTATGCTGAACCCGATCCAGGCCAGCGCCGCGCCTGACATGACGCATGAAATTAAACCTATCCTGGGACGGGAGCGCGGCAGCGACCGGATCAGGCTTGCGCCGGCGCTGACCGGCCTGAGGCTCTCGGTGTGGTTGCGGCGCGGCGGCGCCGATACGAGCGCCACACTCGAGGTGACGCCCGGTGCCGAATACAATCCAGCACGGCGTTCGCTGCTCATCCTCGAGCCGATGATCCTGCAGGTCACAGGCTCGCTGCGGCCGCATGAGCTGGAGCAGATTGCGGCCTGGGCCTCGGCCAATGCCGAGCTGATCCAGGATTACTGGGACGGCTCGACGACCTCGGTCTCCAATATCACCGGACGGGTCAGGCCGGTGTCCACCACATCTTGGTGAGCGCTGCCCGTCGCTCCCTATCGGAAGCGCTGCGGCAACTCAGGAAAGAATCCCACACCGGGGTGGGCAGTACGTTGTCGCTCGGCTGGGTTTTCCGGCCAAATGCGCCTTCTTGAGCGGTTCCCGGAGGAGTTCAGAGGAGCAAACGAGCGCGCGGGCAGGACGGGCGGGTCCGTCGCGAGAGCGGCAAACTGCCTTACCAGCCTTATGACCAGCTTGCCTTAATCGCGGAGGGGTTGCTTTTGCTGCCGCTGTCGCTTGCGTCGGACGACCACTTCAGTCTGAGCTAACGTGCGCCGGAAAACACCCTCAATTGCGCGCCGATACAATTAGAGCCAGACTGCGTGGGTGATGATCTCAGCCGGGAAGCGGTAGCCGGGGTATCTCCGGCAGGCAGGTGTCGTCTATTGTCATTTCGGCCGGCTACCTGGCCTAGTCTTATCTTGCAAGCCGGCCGACAGCCAAATTGACGTTGCCGATCGGACAGCAAGGGCAGAGATGCGCCGGCGTCTCGGCCAGACGCGCCACGCTCGGACCCTCCGCACCCGGTTCCATCGCAACCCGCCTACCTCGCCACCTTGGAACAGCATGCATGCTGGCTAACTCTACTGTTCTAGTCTTTTTGCCGGCCTGACGACCGGTTTTTTGCTTCCGTGTGTTCGAACATTGCCCGCGGTTGTTGGAGCATGGACGGTCTGCGCATTGCGAGCCTTGACGGCCGGTGTGCCCGGCCCGGCTAGCGTCACGCCTGTTCCCGCCACGAGGTGCTTCCCAATCCGGGCGACGACATCCGCCACCAACTTCTCGGCCTCCTTCTTCCCCATTTTCTGCGCGCCACTAAGCTGGGCAGCGGTGCGCTTCTTGGTTGGGATCGACGCCGTTGTCGACGCTCCTGTGCCAGGCCGCGGCACTTTGGCCTTTTGCGGAATGGGCTGAGCCATTGCCGCCTTAGCGGAAGCAGCCTTCGGGACCGACGCAGCAACCCGTGCTGCCGTCTTCGGTGGCAAGGGGCGGCTCCGGCCGGGGCCCTGCTTCGGCTGGGAACGCGTGGCGGGCCCAGCGCGGCTGGACGGAGGCTTCGGCACGACGTCGCCCGCGACGTCGGATCCGGCCAGGTCGAGGCCGAACAGGGCCGAAACGTCCTCGGCCCCAAGAACCTTGTCCCCCGTGGGCTTCGATGTCAGCGCCGCGGTGTCGAGACCGGCCACGAGGTCGCCGGCATCGACGGCCCGCAATCGGAACAGCAGCTCTGGGCTCTCATCAAGCCGTGCCCCCACGCCATACAGCACCGCCGCCACGTGCTTGCACATCGACGCGTGATCCAAGCAGCTACAAGAGAACCGTATCTCCGACGGCTTGGGAAACAGCCCGGTTCCCTGACGGCACATGCGGTCCATGACGCCCTTGGACAGCCGGCCCTGGAGAAGCTCCACCAAGGACTCAATACGGCCGGCGCAGTCGGCGCGGATGGACCGCCATTGGCCGGCCGGCATGGACGTGATCCCGACCGTGACCTTGTAGATCGAGGATCCGCTGACCAGCGCCTTGACCTCGCAGGGCCCGAGCTGCAGGTCGATCACCGAGCCGTTGCGCACATAGGTTCGTCCTCGCGGCAGCCGACTCTCGTAGTCGCGGTAGCTCTCCAGGTTGTCGCACCACGCCTTGCCCCAGGCGGT
>JANXVC010000481.1 GCA_025351925.1 Rhodospirillales bacterium
TGGGGTTTGCGAGCGCGGCGTCGATATCGATGGGCGATGTGCCCTGCGGTGTGTCCTCGGTCACGGTGTAGTCCTTCTGGGGCCAGAGGATCATACTAGCACAGCGGGTTTGGCTCCGCCTTTACTCAATCTTGGAAGCTCTGTTCCTGCTATGAAAGCAGCTTCGTTATTGGATCCGTCATCAACGAGTTTCGGCGCGGATCAAAGCCGGCTTACACGTGGAGCGAGGTTGATGCTTCCGGCGATATATGATGGCACTTTGGTTCTTTAAGGTGTGGTGCGCGTATGGATCGATGTGTTGGCGCAGCAGCGGAGCCAGGGGCTACGCATGAAATCTTGTGCCGGTTATGCATGGAATTCGTCGGTTATCCGAGCAAGAGCTTAAGCATGTAGGCGTTGTTCCAGGCGGCCCTTTTCCGCCGGGCACGCACGCTGGCCTTTGAGGTCGTGTCGCGGCCGACAATGTTGAGCGCGATCTTGCGCAGTAGCGCCAGGTTGCGCGCCGCCGTGCGGTCGCGCACGCGGCTGTTGTCCTCGCCGAACGTGACGTCGAGCACCCAGTGTAGGTTGTTCTCCACCGCCCAATGCGAGCGGATTGCCTGGCCCAGCACGGCCGGACTGTCGGGACAGCTCGACAGGAAGTAGCGGATTTCGCTTTCCACCTTGGGCGCGCTGTTGACGCTGCGGATGCTCTCGACCGCGAGCACGCTGCGCAGGCCCGGCCAGCCGCTCAGGGCGTCGAGGGCCGCAGCATCCGTGCTGGCGAACACCCGGCGGCGCACCAGGCGGCCATGCGTGTCGTCAAAGGCGTCGCAATCCGCACGGTGAGGTGCGCCACGGCGGAAGCAATGCTCGTCGAAATGCTTGACCACGGCCGCATGCGCCAGCGGATGGTTGCCCTTGAGCGTCAGCAGGTAGTCGCCCCCGCGTGCCAGGATCTTCTCGGCAATCGCGGTCTGGCACCCCATGGCGTCCAACGTCACGATGCTGTTCTCAAGCGCAAGCTGGTCCAGCAGCTCGGGCACGGCGGTGATCTCGTTCGACTTGCCGTCCACGCAGCGCTGACCCAGCACCAGGCCCTGCTCGGATGCCCAAGCGCTGACCACGTGCAGCGCCGACTGCTCCCGCCCACGGTCGAACGAGCGCCGGACCGTCTTGCCGTCAATGGCAACCACCTCGCGCTCGAACCTGTCCACCAACGAGCCGACCCAGGCCGCGAACCCGGCCTCAAAGGCATCGGGGTCGATCAGCATGAACACGCGCCGGAAGGTGTCGTGCGAAGGGATGCCGTTCGCCAGCTCCAGGAACGTCCTGAGCCAGGCCAGCTTGCTGCGGCCATACAGCGCGATGTCGTCCCAGCTTTCGGCGCAGGCGATCACGGCGCACACGGCGATGACCAGCACCTCGATCAGGCGGTGCTCGACCTTGCCGGAACAGCGCGGGTCCTCGATCGCACCAAGATACTGCCCCAGCTTCTCAATCGACATGCCATGGTCCCCCACAATCGCAAGGGCGCGTCATCATATGTCAGGGCGCAGCAGGCGAGCGAAATCTCGTGCGTAGCCCCTGGCAGCGGAGCTGCGAAAGCATGCTTCGTGCACGCCTTAGCGGAGAAGCTCAATCCGGCTCGGGAGGCCGGGCATTTCGACGAGCGGATACCGTTGGCGAAGTCAGTTGTTTGTTCTTTTATGGCCCCGGAGACTGCACAATGGCAATTTCTTTGCTAGAACGTAAGTCATCGTAAGTTATAGTTGCCTGTTGAGGCAGGCTAGGCGACTTCGCCAACAGTATCCGAGCGGATCATTGCCATCGCACCAGGTCAGGCAGCCACGCTGCACTATGCACTCGATGCCGCCACCAGCACTCGCATAGTAGAGGTGTTGGCCATAGGTCTCACCAAAACCGCGTCGAGCGACATCTAGGACTGAGGCGGCCCCGTCCGGTTGGGACCACCTCAGACCGACTGATCGAGGCGAGGCTGCCGCCGCCGCGCAGCCGTATCCGGTCAGTTAGAAACGCGGTCGCGACTGGCCTGGCGGCCGGTTGTTAGAATTTGCCGGGAGGGTGCTGCGGGACATGACTTCGAGATATCAACCCACGACGATTCGAGGGTAGGTGTTGAGAGACTAATCGAGATCATTCGGAGGATCATGCGATGGGTATCAAGGACATTCTGCTGCAGGTCGATGCCGGAGCAGCCTACCCGGCGCGCCTCGACCTGGCGGTCGGACTGGCGCAACGCCACGGGGCGCACCTTATTGGTTTGTGCGTGTTCGACGTCCGGCTCGTGCCCGGGGCCGGCTTCCGCGCGATAGAACGCGTGGACAGCATGGCCCTGCCCGAGTGGCAATTTCAGCTGCGCACCGAAGCGCTCGAGGCCGCGGCGAAGCTCGAATCCGACTTCCGCGAGCGTCTGCGGCGCAACGGGTTGCAAGGGGAATGGAGACTGGTGGAGGGCGATGCCGCAGCTACGATCGGACTGCATGCGCGCTACGCCGACCTTGCCGTGCTCGGACAGGAAGACCCGGACGACTCGAGGATCTCTGGCTGGACCGCCGTTCTTCAACAGGCACTGCTCTCATCCGGCCGCCCGCTTCTGATCGTGCCCTATGCGGGGCGTTTCGCGCAGATAGGGCGGCGTGTGCTGGTCGGCTGGAACGCGCGGCGGGAAGCGGCTCGGGCGGTGCATGACGCGCTGCCACTGATCGAGCACGCAGAGGCCGTTACCGTGCTCGCCGTCGATCCGCATGGCGGCGTGGGCGGACACGGGGGCGAGCCGGCGGCCGACATCTCGCGCCACCTCGCACGTCATGGGCTGCGCGTCGCCGCGGCGCAGACCGTTTCGGCGGGCCTGGATACCGCGGACGTCCTGCTCAATTACGCAGCGGATCATGACGCGGACCTGATCGTCATCGGCGGCTACGGCCATCCGCGCGTATGGGAAATAGTGATGGGCGGCGTCACCCGCGCACTGCTGCAACGGATGACGGTGCCGGTCTTGATGTCCCACTAGGTTCCGTTCAGTGTGGCACTCGATCAAGCCGGTCCAGCATCCCCGGCCGGCGCAATACGATCGCACCTGCTAAGCGTCCGGGGGATCAGGTAATACTGTCGCCTCGGCGCGGATTTCCGGCTTTGGGCATGGGATCTCGCTGCCTTTCAGCACCTCGTGCGTCAGCAGCGCCTCGGCCGTGGTGTCCAGCAGCTTGCGATTGTCGCGCAGGATCGCCAACGCGCGCTCCAGCGCCCGGTTCAGCAAGCCGCGCACGGCGTCGTCGGCTTCGCGCGACGTCGCCTCGCTGTATCGGCGCGGCCGCCAGAATGAACCGGGCTCGTTCAGGAACTGCCCCTGTTCGGTGTCCCACGCCACCGGTCCCAGCCCGGCATCCATGCCGAAGCGCAGCACCATGCCACGTGCGATGTCGGTGGCCTTCACCAGATCGTCCGCCGCCCCGGTGGAGACGTCCGACCCGATCAGCGTCTCCGCGGCCCGGCCACCCATCAGCACGGTCATGCGCGCTTCCAGCTCGTTCCTGCCCAGCAGGAAGCGGTCCTCGGTCGGGTGCTGCATGGTGTAGCCGAGGGCGGCGACGCCACGCGGAATGATCGAGACTTTCTGCACCGGGTCGATGCCGGGGATTGCCAGCGCCACCAGCGCATGGCCCATTTCGTGATAGGCGACGATGCGACGCTCGCGCGGGATCAGCACGCGCGAGCGTCGCTCCAGCCCGGCCACGATACGGTCCACGGATTCGGCGAAATCTTCCAATGCGACGGCATCCGCGCCGCGCCGCGTCGCCCGAAGCGCGGCCTCGTTCGCGAGATTGGCTAGATCGGCCCCGGTAAAGCCAGGCGTCAATGCGGCGATCGCGTCAAGATCGACATCGTCGGCCAGTGTCAGCCGCTTCAGGTGGACCTTGAGGATCTGCGCGCGGCCTTTCTTCTCCGGCCGATCGACCAGCACCTGGCGGTCGAACCGCCCGGCGCGCAACAGCGCGGGGTCCAGTACTTCCGGACGATTGGTCGCAGACAGCACCACGATCGCCACCGACCGGTCAAACCCGTCCATTTCGGCCAGCAATTGGTTCAGGGTCTGCTCTTTCTCGTCCTGGCCGCCGACCGGCGAGGCGCCGCGGGTGCGCCCCAGCGCGTCCAGCTCGTCGATGAAGATAATGCAAGGCGCCAGCTTTCGCGCCTGTTCGAACAAGTCGCGTACGCGGGCGGCGCCGACACCCACGAACATCTCCACGAACTCGGCACCGTTGGTCGAAAAGAATGGGACCCCGGCCTCGCCGGCGACGGCACGCGCCAGCAGCGTCTTGCCGGTGCCGGGCGGCCCGATCAGCAGGATACCGCGCGGGATATGGGCGCCGAGCCTCTCGAATGCCTCTGGTCGCTTGAGGAAGTCGACGATTTCGTGCAGTTCCGCCTTCGCCTCGTCGACACCGGCGACGTCCTCGAAACTGGTCTGCACGTCGGTCTCCGCCACCAGCTTGGCACGGGACCGTCCGGCCGAGAGCAGGCCGCCACCGAACAGGCTGCCGCCCCCGCCACGACCGCCCATCATATAGCGCGACGCCACCAGCCAGACGCCCACGAACAGCAGCGGTGGCAGCACCCAACCCAAGAGGGTTCCGAGCAGGCTACCGCTGGCGGCGCCGCTAAATTCCACGCCGTGCTTCGCCAGCTCGACGGCAATGTCCGACGGCACCCGCAGCGTCGTGAAGCCGGTGGTGCCGTCGGCCTCGGGCTGCTTGAACGCGCCGCGGATGATGTCGCCGGCGACGGTGATCCTGGCGATCTTGTCCTGGGCCAAGTACTGTTCGAATTGGCTGTAGGGAATCGGCGTGGGGCCGGCGCCGAATTGATAGAGAAGGTTTAGCGCGAGCAGAACGCCAGCAGCCATCCACAACAGCTGCGACGGTTTGAATTTGGGCAGATCCGGTTTCGGCGCACCGGACCGCGGTTTGGGTGGCATGGGCATGGTGCGCTCCGGAGCAACTGATCGACCCAGCTGCGGCATCAATGTGCCATCGGGACAGGCAGGTCGGCACCTCGGAGTATGCGCTGGGTAAAGCCGCCGAACACCACCTGGCACAATCGACTGTGGCTGTAGCCGCCCTTAACCAACAGCGTAATGCCGGCCGAACCCGCGGCCTCGAGCATTGTATTCACTGGCGAGCGGCCATCGCTGCGTAGATGCTGCACCATGGTTTCTGCATTGTGCCAGCGCAGGTTGCGTTGCAGCCGCTCGGCGGTGTCCTCGCGCGCCTTCTCGTTCTCCTCGACCGAGACGATCACGACCTTACTGGCGCGGTGGATGAATGGCGTTGCCGCGGCCACGACGCGCGCGGCCCCCGGCGTGTCCTTCCAGGCGGTCAACACGGTGTTCAGCAGCGAAGCCGGCGATGGTGGCGGCGCGATCAGCAGAGGTAGTCCGGTCTCCACCAGCGTGCCTTCAAGCACGTCCACGCCGACATCACCGCCGTCGCGGGTGCGCCCAACTACCACCAAGTCGGCGAAGCGGCCATATTCAGCCGGCCCCTGCGCCTCGCTGTCGGTCTTCACCTGCATCTCGGCCGATAGCCCGATGCCGGGGACCGGGCCGCCGGTGACAATGCCGGTCGCCTCGCAGAAATTACTGAACGCCCGCCGGGCCTTCTGCTCCTGCAGGCGTGACTCCTCCTCCATGCGATCAATCAATGGCTGGATACCGCCGCTCGCGACGCCGCTAGCGCTCATCGACATGATGACGTCGTTCACGTCCATCTTGACGTGCAGGAACTCCAGATGGGACGGCGAATGGTCAGGCAGCGAGCAGTGCGGTGGCAAACACCGCGGCGTCGCTGGCAAGACCGATGGCGGGCACGAGCACAGTCTTGAACGTGGAGTTTCCCTCCGTCCACATGATAGGGCGAGGTGTGAAGCCCCGGGGCTGACCTATGCTGTTCCCACATGAACCGTCGGAAGGCCGCAGTGACTTGCTAATTGCTATCCCACCACTTTCGGGGGCGCCCCGCAACATCTATCCTGGGTTTCCGGCTTGGCTGCCCTGCATGATGACTGCCCGGCCCGCAAGTGGGCCTCTATCCTCCCCGCATGTTCATACAACAGCGCGCTATGACGGCTGGCTTTGGCTTGGATCCTGGTCCCATCCAGCGCCACCGTGCCCAGCTTCAAAACACCCATCTCGCGTGTCACGCCCAGCACCTGGGCGAACAGCGTCCCGATCTGCTGAACAAAACCACATCGGAACATAGCGATCGTGTCATGATCGGGATGTCTTTCCGTGGCGATGAAGCGGAACGCCACGCGATCGTCGGTCGCCAGCTCCAGCTTTCGGCTCAAAAAGACGCCGGTCGCGTAGCCATAAGTTATGCTGCTCAGCCTCAAGACTCCCCTCATTTTTAGATCGCACCGAACATCTCGTTGAAGATCGGCTGTGCTGCCAGCATTTGGGCGAACTGTTCGACCAGGGGCCGCAGGCGATGCTCCGGCATGGTGGGGAT
>JANXVC010000492.1 GCA_025351925.1 Rhodospirillales bacterium
GTTGCTGCGCTTGCCAGCGGGAGGGTAGCGGCAATAGGACACGAAGGCCTCGGCCTCGGCCCGGGTGTTGACCATCGGGCAGATGACCCCGTAGGCACCGGCGTCCAGCACCTTGCCGACGATGCCGGGCTCGTTCCAGGGTACCCGAACCATCGGCAGCACCGGGTGTACCTGCATGGCCTGGAAGCAGGCGACCATCGAGAGATAGTCCTGCACGCCGTGCTGCAGATCGACGGTGACGCTGTCCCAGCCGGCCTGCGCCATTACTTCGGCGGAGAACCCGTTGGGGATGGCGAGCCAGCCATTGACGACCGCCTTGCCGTCCTGCCACGCCTGTTTCACCTTGTTGGCCATCCCGCGCTCTCCCGGCAGTTTATTAGGCGACCAGGCTAGGCTCGGGTCGAAATACCGTCAATTCGCCAGGCGTATGACAGCGTCCAGCAGCACTTGCGCGCCCTGGGCCAAATGCTCCGGCGCGGTGTATTCAGCGGGGTTGTGGGTGATGCCGCCGCGGCTCGGCACGAACAGCATGGCGCTTGGGCACAGGCCAGCGATCAGCACGCTGTCATGCCCAGCCGACGCTACCATGTCGCGCACCGGAAGCTGCCGCGCGGCGGCGACCTCCCGCAGCAGCGCACCGAGGCCAGTGTCGAACTGCACGGGGCCGAAGCTCGCATAGGCGTCGATCTCCAGCTGCACGCCGCGGCGGGCCGCGATGGCGGTCCAGGCGACGCGGGCGGCGGCCTCCATCGCGGCGGCGCGCGCCGGGTCCTCGTGCCGGACATCGCAGTGCAGGCGGGCATGGCTGGCCACGGCGCCGCGGGCGTTTGGGATGTTGCCGATCCATGCAGCGGAGCTGCGGCCGCCAGGCTCGCCCGACAGGCCGATCTGCTCGGTGGCGAGGATCATCTCGGCGGCGGCGGCCAGGCTGTCGCGGCGGCGGTCCATCGCGGTGGCGCCAGCGTGGCTCGCCTCGCCCTTGATGTTCAGCCGGAAGTACCGCGCCTGGACAGTGCCGGTCACAATACCGATCGCGGCGCCGGAATGCTCCAGTCCATACTGCTCGAGGATCGAACCCTGTTCGATGTGCGGCTCGATCCAGGCGGCCCAGTCGCGCGGACCCGGCGTGAGGAAGCCGATCTGGAACGTCTCGCCCAGCGCCTCGGCGACCGTCTCCCCCGCGTCGTCCGCCGTCGTCAGGGCGCGGTCGAGCAGCAGGTCGCCGGCGTGGACCCGGCTGCCCATCATGGCCGGCGAAAAGCGGCTGCCCTCCTCATTGGTCCAGACCACGAGCTCGAGCGGGGCGGCGGTCAGCACTCCCGCGTCGTCCAGGGTGCGCAGGACCTCAAGCCCCGCCAGCACGCCGAATGCGCCGTCGAACCGCCCGCCGGTCGGCACGGTGTCCAGATGGCTGCCGAAGGCGATCGCCGGGCGGTGCACCCGGCTGCCTCGGCGTAGGAAAAGATTGCCGATGCCGTCACGCTCCATCTTGAGCCCGAGCGGCTCGCACCAGGAGAGCAGCAGGGCGCGCGCCTCGGCGTCCGCGGTCGAAAGCCCCGGGCGGTTGCTGCCGCCCTCCGCCGTGGCGCCGATGGCGGCCATATCGAGGTGGGCCTGCCAGAGCCGGTCCTGGTTCACAGATAGGGTCATGCTCGCCTCGCCTGCTGTTGGACCCAAGGTGACGCGGCGAACACCGTTGCGCTAGACTGTAAATGAAAGGATATCGTAATGGCCCGCCCCGTTGACGCCGTCATCGCCCAGGCCCGCGAGCGCCTCGGCGACCGTATGACCACCAACGCCGCATTGCGTGAGCAGCATAGCCATGGCGAGGACAGCCAGCCCCGCACCCTGCCCGACGCCGTCGCTTTCGTGGAGCAGGGCAGCGAGGCGGCGTTCGTGCTGACACTGTGCCACCAGCACGGCGTCCCTGTCGTGCCGTTCGGCGCCGGTACCAGCCTTGAGGGCCACGTCACCCCGGTCCGCGGTGGCATCAGCCTCGACCTGTCGCGCATGACCCGCGTGCTGCAGGTGAACGCTGCCGACATGGATTGCCGCGTCGAGGCGGGCGTCACCCGGCAGCAGCTGAACGAGCACCTGCGCGACCAGGGCCTGTTCTTTCCCGTCGATCCCGGCAGCGAGTGCAGCATCGGCGGCATGTGCGCCACCCGCGCCTCCGGCACCGCAGCCGTCCGCTACGGCACCATCCGCGAGAACGTGCTGAGCCTGCAGGTCGCGCTGCCCGACGGCCGGATGATCGAGACCGGCGGGCGGGTCCGCAAGTCCGCCACGGGCTATGACCTCACCCATCTCATGCTGGGGTCGGAGGGCACGCTCGGGGTGATCACCGAGATCCAGCTCCGCCTGCACGGCATCCCGGAGGCGATGAGCGCCGCCATCTGCCAGTTCGACGACCTCGGAGCCGCGGTCGATAGCGTGATCGCCATCCTGCAGGCCGGCATCCCGATCGCCCGAATCGAGCTGCTGGACGACGTGCAGATGGGCGCCTGCATCGCGTTTTCGAAATTGACGGGCTACACCGCGCGCCCGACTCTGCTGCTGGAGTTCCACGGCACGCCAGCTGGCGTGGCGGAGCAGGCGACGCTGTCCGAGGAGATCACCGCGGGCTTTGGCGCAAGCGGCTTCCAATGGGCGACCGACACCGCCGAGCGCAACCGGCTATGGAAGGCGCGGCACGACGCATATTGGGCGGCGCTCGCTTTGCGGCCCGGCCTGCGAGGGCTCGCGACCGACGCCATCGTGCCGATCTCGCGCCTGACGGAGCTGATCGTCGGCGCAAAACAGGACATTGCGGCGTCCGGACTGCTGGCGCCGATCGTGGGCCATGTCGGCGACGGCAATTTTCATACCGTCATCCTCGTGCCGCCGGGCGACGAGGGGCTGGCGCAGGCGTGGGAGCTCGACCGGCGCATCGTGGGGCGGGCGCTGGCGCTCGGCGGCTCGTGCAGCGGGGAGCACGGCATCGGCATGGGCAAGCGCGAGTTCCTGGAGGCCGAGCACGGGGCCGAGACGCTAGCGGTGATGCGCCAGATCAAGACGGCGCTGGACCCGCGCGGGATTATGAACCCAGGGAAGATCTTTTTGAATTGAGGCGAAATGACCCGGGGTCACTGGAAAAACGCCTGGGCGACAAGCCGAGCATCCATCGCACCGCGTCCGTCCGCGCCAGCAGCTTCGGCCGCTGGTGCGAGGTCGGCGCCCGCACCAAGGTCGCCGAGAGCAGCTTTGGCGATTATTCCTACGTCGTGAACGACAGCGGCATCATATACTCGACCGTCGGAAAATTCTGCTCGATCGCCGCGCATACGCGGATCAACCCCGGCAACCATCCTCTCGACCGCGTCATGCTGAGCCATGTGGGCTACCGCAGCAGCGCCTATGGGCTGGGACCCGACGATCCCGATTTCTTCGAGTGGCGCCGGGCAAGTCCGGTGACGCTTGGGCACGACGTTTGGATCGGCCATGGGGCGGTTGTGCTGCCGGGTGTCACGGTCGGCACGGGTGCCGCGGTCGGCGCCGGCACGATCGTCACGAAGGATGTGCCGCCGTTTGCGGTTGTTGTCGGCAATCCCGGCCGGGTGCTCCGGCTCCGCTTCGCCGACGTACAAGTCGCCGATCTCTTACGGATCGCCTGGTGGAATTGGCCTCATGAGCAGATCGGCGCGACGATGCGGGATTTCCGTACCTTGGGAGTGGGGGCGTTTTGTTCGCGCTATGGCTGACGCTTGAATACTTCGCGCTAGATCAGAGGGTTGGCGACGGACGATCAGCAGCGTCTTGGGTCACGCCTCATCCGCTGGCGCATCACGAAAATACACCTCGACCGGCCCCATCAGCTTCATCGTCATCGGCGCCCCGGTCCGGTCCACCGCCTTGCCGACGGCGAGCCGCACCCAGCCCTCGCTGACGCAATACTCATCCACGTTGGTCTTCTCGACACCTTTGAACCGCACACCGACGCCGCGCTCCAGCAGGGCCGCGTCGTAGAACGGGCTCTTGGGATGGGAGGCCAGGCGGTCGGGCGGGGTGTCTGTCATGCTTTGGGGTCCTTTGTCGCAGGAAGAGGGCCGGAAGGCGATGGATGTGTCGCCGCCGCGGCCTCCTCCGCTTCTATCTCCTGCCGGGCCCGTTCCCAAAATTCCACGTCGCCCCCCTCGGGCCGGCCGGCCTGCTCCCACAGCCGGTAGGCACGGGTCCGGATCGGCTCCAACACGTCGTCACGCGCCATCATCACTCTCCCGGTTTCGAGATGTAGCGCCTGAAGGATGCAAGGGTTCAAACAACCGCTGCCTCCGAGAGTATCATCCGCACCGCCATGTCGGCGTAGTCGAGCCGCCGCAGCACGCCGCCCTCCTTGAACCACACCGCGTGCATGTTCAGAAGGGCAAGCAGGGATAATGCCAGCGGCGTCGCTCGCTGCGTCGTCACGTGCGGCATGGCGGCCTGCAGGGCGGTGACGAAGCCGTGCAGCATCCAGCGCTGCATCATCCTGGCGTCGCCGTGCCGCGCTTTGGGCAGCGTCTGCGCGTGGGCCAGCACGGTCCGGTGCTCCGGCGTCGCCTGGGCGACCACCGCGGCATAGCTTCGCGCCATGGCATGCAGACGCTGGAGCGGCGGCGTGTCCTCGGGCGCCGCATCCTCGACCTGACGCAGCAGATGGTTCATGTGGCCGGCTACGACCTCCCACAGCAAGGTGGTGCGGTTGTCGAAGTAGTATTGCACCGCCCTCGGGCTCAGCCCGGCGTTGCGGCAGATGTTCGGGATCGTCGCCGCCTCGAGCCGGTCATCCATCAGCAGCAGCGCTGCACTACGGCGCAGCCGATCCTTCTTGGCCTCATGGTCGTCCGGTCGCCTGCCCATAGTGCCGCCCCCATTGAGAAGGCGCCTATTATAGGACTTTGGTCCGTTTCATCTCAAGCGCTTTCGGGCCGAACGGCCGACGTTGCGACCTGCAGTGATATCTAGGTGCCCGAGGTGGAACGTGAGCGCAAGACGTGCAAGCCTTGCACGCTTGTGCTGCAATGCCGAAGTGCCAGTTCGATGAAGGCCCTACTCCGGATAAGCCTATGGCGTCCCGAGCCATGGCATTCGTAATGCGAAAGTGACAACGATGCCCTATCGCCTCGTATCCCTGCTGGCGCTCGCCCTCGCCGCCCTCGTCAATCCTGCTTTGGCGCAGCCCGGCCCTGGAGGCCCGCCCGCCGTCGGCGTGGTGCAGGCACAGAAGCGCCCGGTGATCGAGACCAGCGAGTTCGTCGGCCGCATCCAGGCCGTCAACCGTGTCGATTTGGTGGCCCGCGTGACGGCATTCCTGCAGGAGCGCCACTTCATTGAAGGCACCGAGGTGCACAAGGGCGACTTGCTATACCGGCTGGAGCGGGCGCCGTTCGAGGCGCAGGTGGCCGGCCAGGCGGCGTCAGTCGCGCAGGCCAATGCGGTGCTGCAGGGCAGCAGCCTGACCCTGGGCCGGGCTGAGGCATTGCTGAACACCCCGGCAGGCCAGCGCAGCCGGGTGGACGACGCGCAGTCCACCCAAAGAAGCCAGGCAGCACAGCTCGCCAACGCCCAGGCGCAGCTGCGGCTGGCGCAGGTCAACCTCGACTACACCGAGATCAAGGCGCCGATCGACGGCAAGATCAGCCGCACCACGGTCACCGAGGGCAACGTGGTCAGCCCAAGCTCCGGCACCTTGGCGACGATCGTGAGCCAGGACCCGATGTATGTGCTGTTTCCGATCTCGGTCCGTGCGGCGACCGATCTGCGGGACCGCTATGACGACAAGGGCGGGTTCAGCGCGGTGACGATCAAGCTGAAGCTGCCGAACGGCAAAATGTATGATCAAGCCGGCAAGCTCGACTACGTCGATCCGACGGTGGCGCCCAACACCGACACCCTGACGCTGCGCGGGCGCATCCCGAACCCGCTGCGGGCCGAGTCGAAGCCCGGCGACCCCGGCGACCGGGAGCTGTCGGACGGGCAGTTCGTGACGGTGCTGCTGGAAGGCGTGCAGCCGGTCGAGCAGATCGCAATCCCCCGGGTGGCCGTGCTATCGGATCAGCAAGGCAGCTACGTCTGGGTGGTAGGCGACGGCAACAAGGTAGAGCAGCGGCGCATCCAACTCGGACAGAGCACCCCCGAAACGGCGGTGATCTCGGCTGGATTGAAGGAAGGAGAGACGGTGGTGGTCGATGGTGTACAGCGTGCGAAGCCCGGCATTGTGGTAAACCCGGCTCCGGCCAGCGCCGGCCTTGCGGCGCCCGCGCCAGCACCAAGGAACTAGCGCCATGATCTCCGGCGTCTTCGTCGATCGGCCGCGGCTCGCCATCGTCATCGCGATCATCACGGTGATCGCCGGGCTGATTGCGATGACCGTGATCCCCGTCAGCCAGTTCCCGGACATCGTGCCGCCGCAGGTGCAGGTCACCACCCGCTATCCCGGCGCCTCGGCCGCGGTGGTGGAGGCGACGGTGGCGCAGCCGCTGGAGGCGCAGGTCAACGGCGCCGACCAAATGCTGTATATGAAGTCGAACTCCGGCAATGATGGCAGCTATGGGCTGACGGTGTCGTTCGCGCTGGGGACCAATCCGGATATCAATACTGTCAATGTAAACAACCGCGTGCAGGCCGCGCTGTCCCGGCTTCCCGCCGAGGTGCAGCGCAACGGCGTCACCGTGCAGAAGCGGTCCTCGGCCATCCTGGAGTTCCTGGCGTTTTCCAGCCAGGGCGCAAAGCAGGATCCGCTGTTCATCTCGAACTACGTGACGATCAACGTGCTCGACACGCTGTCCCGCGTGAGCGGCGTCGGCTCAGCCTCGCTGTTCGGCGCGCTCGACTACTCCATGCGCATCTGGTTCGACACCAACCGGCTCATCAGCCTGAACCTCGCGCCCAGCGACATCATCCTCGCGATCCAGCAGCAGAACGTGCAGGCGCCGGTGGGACGGGTCGGCGCCCGGCCGACCAGCGACGACACGCAGTTCCAGATCAACCTGCAGACCAAGGGCCGGCTGACCACGCCCGAGGAGTTCGGCAACATCCTGGTCCGTGCGAACCCTGACGGCTCGGTGCTGCGGGTGCGCGATGTGGCGCGTGTTGAGCTCGGCGCTGCGACGCGGGACAGCGAGAGCCGGCTGAACGGCGACCCGGCGGTGACGATGGGCGTCTATCTCGCCCCGGGCGCCAACGCGGTGAAGACGGCCGGGCGGGTGCAGGCGGCGCTCGACAACCTGTCCAAGCGCTTCCCCGAGGGCCTGAAAGCCCAGGTGTTCTACAACAGCTCCACCTTCGTGTCGGACACGATCGACGAGGTGAAGTTCACGCTGCTCGAGGCGTTCGCGCTGGTGGTGGTCGTGGTGTTCCTGTTCCTGGGCAACATCCGCGCCACCATCATCCCGACGATCGCGGTTCCGGTCAGCCTCGTCGGCACCTTCGCCGTGTTGCTGGCGCTCGGCTACTCAGCGAATACGGTATCGCTGCTGGCGCTTGTGCTGGCGATCGGCATCGTGGTGGACGACGCGATCGTCGTGGTGGAGAACGTCGAGCGCGTGCTTGAGGAGGAGCCAGACCTCTCGCCCAAGGAGGCGACAAAAAAGGCCATGGCGCAGATCACCGCGCCGATCATCGCCATCACCCTCGTGCTGCTGTCGGTGTTCGTGCCGATCGGCTTCATCCCCGGCATCTCCGGCACGCTGTTCCGGCAATTCGCGGTGACCATCAGCGTGGCGATGCTGATCTCGGCGATCAACGCGCTGACGCTGTCCCCGGCGCTGTGCGGGGTGTTCCTGCGCCATGGCGGGCCGAAGCGCGGCATCATGGGGCGGATCGGCCGCGGCATCGACTGGGTGCGGGACGGCTACGCTGGGATCGTCGCCCGGCTGCTGCGGGTCGGCGTCGTCGCGGTGCTGCTGGTGCTGCTATGCGGCGGCGGCATCTATGCATTGAGCCTGCGTACGCCGACCGGGTTCCTGCCGGACGAGGACCAGGGCGCCTTCTTCGTCGCGGTGCAGTTGCCGGACGGCGCCAGCGTGACCCGGACCCGCGGCGTCGTGGAGCGGGTGGAGGCGGTCGTGAAAGGCATCCCGCAGATCCAGAATGTGCTGGCGATCGTCGGCTTCTCGCTGCTGGACAGCAGCAACCAGTCGAACGCCGCATTCATGGTGATGCGGCTGAAGCCGTTCGCCGACCGCACGGCGACAGCCGACAAGGTGCAGACGCTGATCGGCCGCGTATTCGGCGGCGTGCAGCAAATCCGGTCGGCGACGATCTTCCCGTTCAACCTGCCGCCAATCATCGGGCTATCGACCGGCGGCGGTTTCGAATACCAGCTGCAGAACCTTGAGGGCCGTGAGCCCGCCGAGATGGGCAACGTGCTGAATGGCCTGCTCGCTTCGGCGAACCAGGACCCGAAGCTCGCCCGGGTGTTCAGCACCTTCAGCGCGACGACGCCGAGCATCTACCTCGACATCGACCGCGAGAAGGCGCAGGCGCTCGGGCTCGCGATCAGCGACGTGTTCACCTCGCTGCAGGGAACCCTGGGCGGCATCTACATTAATGACTTCAACCTGTTCGGCCGCACATGGCAGGTGAACATCCAGGGCGAGGCAGCCGACCGGACCGACATTCCGGCGATCTGGCGCATCTATATCCGCAACAAGCTCGGCACCATGGTGCCGCTGCGCTCGATTGCCGACGCGCGGATCGTGCTGGGGCCGCAGACCATCAGCCGCTACAACAACTACCGGTCGATCACGGTGAACGGCACGCCGAAGCCGGGCGTGTCGTCCGGCGACGCGCTGGCGACGATGGAGCAGATCAGCGACAAGACGCTGCCGGCCGGATACTCGTTTGAGTGGACCGGGACGGCGTTCCAGGAAAAGTCGGCGTCGGGGCAGACGGGGTCGATCCTGGGTCTGGCCATCCTGTTCGCCTACCTGTTCCTGGTGGCGCTGTATGAGAGCTGGGTCATTCCAATTCCCGTGCTGCTGTCGGTCAGCGTCGGCATTCTGGGATCGTTTATCGGACTCCAGATCACTGGATTGGCGCTCGACCTCTATGCGCAGATCGGGCTGGTCGTGCTGATCGCGCTCGCCGCCAAAAACGGCATCCTGATCGTGGAGTTCGCCAAGGAGCAGCGGGAGCAGGGCAAGCCGATCGCCGAGGCGGCGCAGCTGGGTGCCCGGACCCGGTTCCGCGCGGTGATGATGACGTCGATCGCCTTCATCCTCGGTCTGCTGCCGTTGGTGACGGCGAATGGCGCGGCGCAGGTCAGCCGCCGTGCAGTGGGCACCCCGGTGTTCGCCGGCATGATCGCCGCCAGCACGCTTGGCATCTTTTTGATCCCGATGCTTTACGTTACATTCCAGACCATGCGGGAGCGGACGAAGGCCCGGTTCGGGAAAAAATCCGGCAAGGAGCTGGAGCGCGTGCACTAACCCCCCTTGGCCTTTCGCTCCGCAGCCGCATTTCATCGCACAGGCTCAACGTCATCGAGGGAACGCATTCATGACAAAATTCGGCATGGCCCAGCCGGTTCGGCGCGTGGAAGATCCGCGGCTGCTGATCGGCAACGGGCGCTACACCGACGACATCTCGCTGGCCAACGAGGCGGTCGGCGTGGTGCTGCGCAGCCCGCATGCGGCAGCGCGTATCCTTTCGATCGACACGTCCGCCGCGGCTGGGCTGGATGGCGTGCTGGCGATCTACACCGGCGCTGACCTGGTTGCGGACGGCGTCGGCGGCCTGCCCTGTGGCTGGGGCGTCAAGAACAAGGACGGCACGCC
>JANXVC010000503.1 GCA_025351925.1 Rhodospirillales bacterium
CCCATGTCGGTCGCCAGCGTCGGCTGGTAGCCCACCGCCGACGGGATGCGGCCGAGCAGCGCGGACACCTCGGCGCCCGCCTGGGTGAAGCGGAAGATGTTGTCCACGAAGAACAGCACGTCCTGCCCTTCCTCATCACGGAAGTATTCAGCAAGCGTCAGGCCGGACAGCGCCACACGGGCACGGGCGCCCGGCGGCTCGTTCATCTGGCCATACACGAGCGCCACTTTGCTGCCCTCGGTCGTGCCCTCGCCCAGCTTGATGACGCCGGCGTCCACCATCTCGTGATACAGGTCGTTGCCTTCGCGGGTGCGCTCACCGACGCCGGCGAACACCGACACGCCGCCATGCGCCTTGGCGATGTTGTTGATCAACTCCTGGATCAGCACGGTCTTGCCCACGCCAGCGCCGCCGAACAGGCCAATCTTGCCGCCCTTGAGGTAGGGCGCCAGCAGGTCCACGACCTTAATGCCCGTCACCAGGATCTCGGAACTCGTCGCTTGGTCCTCGAAGGACGGCGCGCTGCGGTGGATCGGGTAGCGCATCTTGGAATTCACCGGGCCGCGGTCGTCGATCGGCTCGCCGATGACGTTCAGGATGCGGCCCAGCGTCTCGGGACCGACGGGCACGCTGATCGGCGCGCCGGTGTCGATCACCTCGCTGCCGCGGACCATGCCGTCGGTGCTGTCCATGGCGATGCAGCGGACGGTCTTCTCGCCCAGTTCCAGCGCTACTTCCAGCACCAGGGTGTCATTGCCGTTCTTGGCATGCAGCGCGTTCTGGATGAAGGGCAGCTCGCCCTCGAACTGCACGTCCACGACGGCACCCAATACCTGCGTGACGCTACCGACGTTGTTCTTCGCCATTATTCTATCCCCTTGCAGACCAACTCTAGAGCTTTGTTTCAACGAGCATCTTTATTCGATCGAAAGAGCAGATCAATCGAACGATGCCCTAAATCGCTTCCGCGCCCGAAATGATTTCGATCAATTCCCTGGTAATGTTCGCCTGACGCGTACGGTTGTAGTTAAGCGTCAGGCGGTTGATCATGTCACCAGCGTTGCGGGTTGCGTTGTCCATCGCGGACATACGGGCACCCTGTTCCCCAGCCGCGCTCTCGATCAAGGCGCGGAACAGCTGGATGGCCATGTTGCGCGGCAGCAGAGCAGCGAGGATCGCCTCCTCGTCCGGCTCAAATTCGTATTGCGCCTGCGGTCCCGTCGTCTCTACCGGAGCGATCTCCGGCAAGGGCAGCGGAACCAGCCGCGACTCGGTCGGGACCTGGCTGATCACCGACATGAATCGATTATAGACAACCGTGCATACGTCAAACTCGCCAGCCGCCAGCATGGCCGTGATCCGCGCCGCGACCTCGTCCACGTCGGAGAACTCGACACGCTTCTTGCCGGCAAAGCTGTATTCGCCGATCAGCCGGCTCGCATACTCACGGCGCAAGTAGTCACGCCCTTTGCGGCCTACAGTAATGACTTTGACGGTCTTGCCTTCGGCCTCCAGCCGTTGGATCGCGGTGCGGGCGGCGCGGCCCACGTTGGTGTTGAACGCCCCGGCCAGGCCGCGGTCCGCGGTCACCACGATCAGCAACTGCACCTGGTCCCGCCCGGTGCCGATCAGCATCCGCGGCGCAGTCGGCGATCCGGCCGCGCTCACCGCCAGCGCCGCCAGCATGCGCTGCATCCGCTCGGCATAGGGCCGCGCGGCCTCAGCCTGGGTCTGCGCACGCTTCAGCTTGCTCGCCGCCACCATCTTCATGGCCGACGTGATCTTGCGGGTGGATTTGACGCTGTTGATGCGCGCCCGAAGCGCCTTGAGGCTGGCCATCAGGCAAACGTCTTGGCGAAGCCGTCCATGAAGGACGTCAGAGTCTTCTCCACATCCGGCTTCATCTCGCGGGTGTCGCGGATGCCCTGCAACACGCTGGGCTCCTTGACCTTCAACTCGGAAATCATCCGCCGCTCGAACTCGCCGACCTTGCCGACCGGAATGCCGTCCAGGTAGCCCTTGGTCCCGGCATACAGGCTGATGACCTGCTCCTCGATCGGCATCGGGCTGTACTGCGGCTGCTTCAGCAGCTCGGTCAGCCGGGCGCCGCGGGCCAGCAGCTTCTGCGTGGAAGCGTCGAGGTCGCTGGCGAACTGCGCGAACGCTGCCATCTCACGGTATTGCGCCAGCTCCAGCTTGATTGAGCCCGAGACCTTCTTCATCGCCTTAATTTGCGCCGAGGAACCCACACGCGACACTGACAGCCCGACGTTCACCGCCGGGCGGATACCACGGAAGAACAGTTCTGTTTCAAGGAAGATCTGGCCGTCGGTGATCGAGATCACGTTGGTCGGGATGTAGGCCGACACGTCGCCAGCCTGCGTCTCAATGATCGGCAGCGCCGTCAGGCTGCCGGCGCCGTTGACCGCCGACATCTTTGCCGCACGCTCCAGCAGGCGGCTGTGCAGATAGAACACGTCGCCCGGATAGGCCTCGCGGCCCGGCGGACGGCGCAGCAGCAGCGACATCTGACGATAGGCCACGGCCTGCTTCGACAAATCATCGTAGCAGATCATCGCGTGCATCGCGTTGTCGCGGAAGAACTCGCCCATGGTGCAGCCGGTGTAAGGCGCCAGGAACTGCATCGGCGCCGGGTCACTGGCGGTGGCGGCGACCACGATGGAGTATTCCATCGCGCCGTTCTCTTCGAGGGTACGCACCAACTGCGCCACGGTCGAGCGCTTCTGCCCAATTGCGACATAGATGCAATAGAGCTTGGCGCCCTCATCCGTGCCGGCATTGACGCCTTTCTGGTTCAGGATCGTGTCGATGATCACGGCGGTCTTGCCGGTCTGCCGGTCGCCGATCACCAGCTCACGCTGGCCGCGGCCTACCGGGATCAGCGCATCGATCGCTTTCAGCCCGGTCTGCATCGGCTCATGCACCGACTGGCGCGGAATAATACCCGGCGCCTTCACCTCGACCCGGCTGCGCTTCACGTCAGTCAGCGGCCCCTTGCCGTCGATCGGGTTGCCGAGCCCGTCCACCACGCGCCCCAGCAGACCGCGGCCCACCGGCACATCGACGATGTCCCGCGTGCGGGTCACCGTGTCGCCCTCGCGGATGCGGGTGTCGTCGCCGAACACCACGATTCCGACGTTGTCGGTCTCGAGATTCAGCGCCATACCCTTGATCCCGGCGGACGGGAACTCAACGAGCTCACCGGCCATCACGTTCTGCAGGCCGAACACGCGGGCGATGCCGTCGCCAACGGACAATACTTGCCCGGTCTCGGCGACGTTCTGCTCAATGTCGAACGCCGCGATCTGCTTCTTGAGGATCTCCGAAATTTCGGCGGGACGGATTTCCATCTAGGCGGCACCCTTCATGGCGTACTGCAGTCTCTGCAGCCGGGATTTCAAACTAGTATCGTACAGGCGCGCGCCGATGCGGACCACCAAGCCCCCCAGCAGGCTGGGATCGACGCTGTCCTCAATGTTCACGGTGCCGTATCCGGCCTCGATCATGCGGGCCCGAAGCTGCTCACGCTGCACGTCCGTCAACGGATGCGCGCTCTGCACCTGCGCCACCACGACGCCGCGCTTGCTGGCGACCAGGGCGGCAAAGCCAGCGACGATGCCGCGAAGCGCGTTCAGCCGGCGGTTATTCGCCACCACGCCGACAAAATCCTGGATCAGCTTGCTGAAGCCCTGCTCGACCAGCACCGCAGTAGCCGCCGAGCGCGCCTGCGTCACGTCGATCAGCGGGCTGTCCAGCAGGCGGCGAAACTCGGGGCTTTGGTCAATCAGGCGGCCCAGCGCATCCATCTCGGCAACCGTCGCGTCGAGCGCACGGGTGTCTTCGGCCTGCGCATACAGCGCCGCCGCGTAACGGCCGGCAAGGGTGCCGCCGGAAGAGTTCGAGCCAGAGGCCACGCGCCCACTTTCAATGACGTTGCCGGCCAAACTCACCGGCGTCGGGCATCTACCATGGGGTCCGGCCTGCTGCAACAAGGGTACGGCGGCGTTCGAACGCTCAAAGGAACGACCCCACCTAAAGGAACGACACTGGGTCCACGTCCACATCTACCCGCGCCGAGCCCGGCACGCGCACCTGATCGAGCCAAGCCCGCAGCAGCGGCTGCACCGCCACGTCACGCCGGGTCTTGAGCAGCAGGCGGCGGCGGTGCCGGCCGCGCAGGATCGCGAGCGGCGCCGGCGCCGGCCCTAGCACCAGCACGCCCTCGGCACGCGGCGCAGCATGCCCCAGATCGCGCGCGACTTCGTCCGCCACCTGGGCCGTGTCGGCGCTGACGATCAGCGCGGCCAGGCGGCCGTAGGGCGGCCAGTGACCGGGCTTGCGCCCCTCCGCCTCGGCCGTCATGAACGCCTGCAGGTCGCCGCCGACCAGCGCCTGCATCACTGGATGCTCGGGGCTGAAGGTCTGCAGCAGCACGGTCCCCGGCGCCTCCGCCCGCCCAGCCCGCCCAGCCACCTGATGCAGGAGCTGCACGGTCCGCTCCGCCGCGCGCAGGTCGCCGCCCGACAGGCCGAGGTCGGCGTCCACGACGCCCACCAGGGTCAGATGCGGGAAATGCCAGCCCTTGGCGACGATCTGCGTACCGATGATGAGGTCCACCTCGCGCCGCTCGATCGCGTGCGCGGCCTCGGCGGCGGCGTGCGGACCCGGCAGCGTGTCGCTCGCCATCACCAGGCGGCGGGCGTCGGGGAACACGGCGGCAACCTCCTCGGTGATGCGCTCGACGCCGGGACCGATCGGTACCAGGCTGTTCTCGGCGCTGCAGTGCGGACAGAGCGGCGGGATCGGCTCGGTATGCGCACAGTGGTGGCAGGTCAGCACGCGCCGCGCCCGATGCTCAACGAGCCAAGCCGTGCAGTTCGGGCACTGCATGCGATGCCCGCAGGCCCGGCACAGCGTGAGCGGCGCGTAGCCGCGGCGGTTCAGGAACAGCATCGCCTGCTCGCCGCGCGCCAGCGTGTCCTGCACCGCGGTGACCAAGGGCGGCGACAGGAAACGGCCGCGCTCGGGCGGCGTAATGCGCAGGTCGATCGCCGCCACCGTCGGCAGCGTCGCGCCGCCGTGCCGGGTGGCGAGCGTCATGCGGCGGTAGCGCCCGGCCTCGACATTCGCCAGCGTTTCCAAGCTCGGCGTCGCGGATACCAGCACCGCCGGCGCCTCCGCGAGGCGCGCGCGCACCACGGCCATGTCGCGCGCGTGATAGACGACGCCGTCTTCCTGCTTGAACGCGGTTTCGTGCTCCTCATCGACGATCACCAAGCCTAGGTCGGGGAACGGCAGGAAAAGCGCCGACCGTGCGCCGACGACGACCGGGGCCGCCCCGTCCGCCACCGCACGCCAGGTGATCCGCCGGATGCGGGAGGCAAGGTCGGAGTGCCACACTGCCGGAGCCACGCCGAACCGGGCTTCGAAGCGCTCCAGCCACTGTGAGGACAGCGCGATCTCCGGGAGCAATACCAGCGCCTGGCGGCCCTGCTCCATGCACTCGGCGATGGCCTCCAGATAAACCTCGGTCTTGCCGGAACCGGTCACGCCGTCCAGCAGAGTGACGCTGAAACGGCGGCTGGCGACGGCGCCGCGCAGGGTTTCACTGGCGGTGGCCTGCGCACCGGACAGGACGGGGCCGGGATGCGTAGGGTCGGGGGTCGCGAAGGGCGCGCGGGCCGGCAAGGCGACGGGGGTCAGCAGGCCGGCCTGCGCCATGCCGCGCACCACGCCGGCGCTGACGCTGGCGCCGCGCGCGATGGCCGTGGTCGTCTGTGGCGCACCGCCGGCCAGCAGCGCCGACACCCGGGCCCGCGCCTCGGTCAGCGGCTTGCCCTTCGCCGCGTCCGCGATGCGCCAGCCGGCCGCCGGCGTCTCCGGCTGCAATGCGTTGACCCGCAGCGCCATAGCCAAGACCTCGCCGGGAGTCGCGAGGGTATAGCCGGCAACCCAGTCGATAAAGCGGCGCAGCGCGGACGGGATCGGCGCGGTGTCCAGCACCGCCGTCACCGGTTTCAGCTTGGCGTCCGCGACCGAAGGCCCGGCGGGCGCATCCCACACCACGCCGACCTCCTCCCGCCGGTTGAGCGGAACCAGCACGACGTCCCCGGGTTGTGGATCCAGCCCATTAGGAACCGCGTAGTCGAACGTGCCTTGGAAGGGGCGTGGAAGGAGTACGGCGACCCGCTTCCTGGCTGGCGCGGCAGGGAGTAGCATTGGTTGGTCTAGAACGAGGCCGCTATGCTCGGTCGTGCGTCGGCTTGCCCGCATGTGCCCAAATTTCGCGATGGTAGTCGGTTCCGACCGGCTCGCCACTTTGATCGGTTCCGGCCGGCTGATGAACGGAGAGTGAACACTTTGCGAGATGAGGCACCGAATACCGGAATGCAACCAGCGCCGGCACAGGCTATCGGGCTGGACACGAAAACCGTGGCGGCATTTCTTCGAGCAAACCCGGGCTGGCTGGCGGCGAATCCCGAGTTGTATGCCGTGCTGGAACCGCCGGCCCGCGTGCATGGCGATCGGCTGGCCGACCACATGGCGGCCATGCTGGACCGCGCCCGGGCCGGTGCCGCGGCGCTGGCGCATGCGACGGTCGATCGGCGGGCGGCCGAGGGCTTTGCCGAGCGGGTGCAGGACGCTGTTCTAGCGGTCATGGGCACGCGGGATCTCGCGTGGTGCCTGCAGCATGACCTGCCTGGCCTGTTGCGGCTGGACGGTGTTCGCCTGTGCGCCGAGATGGGGCAGCATGGCAGACCCGCCGCCATTCCAGGCGCGACCGGCGTGCCGCCCGGCACGGTGGCCGCGACGCTCGGGCGTCGCCGCGCGGTGGTGCGGGACGCCGTCCGCACGCCGCTGCTGCACGGCGAGGCCGCAGCGCTGGCCGGGCGCGAGGCGCTGGTGCGAGTGCCGTTGCCGGATGCCCCTGCCCTGCTGGCGCTGGCTTGCCGGGACGGGCGGGCGCTGGCTGGTGCGGCAACTCCGGTGCTGGCGTTTCTCGGCCAGGCGGTCGCGGTCGCGCTGGGACGCGAATGACCGTGTTGGAGCGTGCGTGCGACGCCGCAGCCGCGTTCCTCGAATGGTTGACGAGTTCGCGGCAGGCCTCGCCACTGACTGTCGAGGCGTATGGTCGGGATATCAAAGGTTTCCTCGCATTTCTAACGGAGCACTTAGGCGAGGAGCCCTGGCTCGCCGACCTTGATGCGCTGACCCTAGCGGATCTGCGGGCCTGGCTGGCGCATGAGGCTAAGCTCGGGACGGTGAACGCGACGCGGGCCCGGCATCTCTCTGCGGTCCGCAGCCTGTTCCGCTTCCTGGCCCGGCATCGCGGAATTTCCAATCCGGCGCCGGGCCTCCTTCGCACGCCACGCTCTCATCCCCCAATTCCACGCGCGCTGACGGCCACCCAGGCGCTGATGGTGGCGAACGACATCGGCGAGACTGCGGACAACGCGACGGTCCAGGCCCGCGACACGGCATTATTCACCCTGCTGTATGGCGCCGGGCTGCGGATCAACGAGGCGCTGCTGCTTGACATCGGCAGCGTGCCGGCCGGTGCGGATACGCTGCTGGTGCATGGCAAGGGCGGCAAGCAGCGTCTGGTGCCGTTGCTGCCGGCGGTACGTCAGGCGCTGGCTGCTTGGTTGCGGCTGCATCCGGACCGCCAGCTTGATTCGCCGCTATTCCAAGGCGTCAAGGGTGCGCGGCTCGATGCGCGGGTGGCACGGCGGACCATGGAGGCGTTCCGACCCATGGCAGACCTGCCAGCGCACGCCACGCCGCACGCGTTGCGACATAGCTTCGCGACGCATCTGCTGGCCGGCGGCGCCGACCTGCGCTCGATCCAAGAGCTGCTGGGGCACGCCAGCCTGTCCACCACGCAGCGTTATATCAGCGTCGATCCGGCCGGACTGCAGGAGGTCTGGCAGCGGACCCACCCTCGGGCACAGGGTTAGCCGGCTTGGCCTGACGCCGGGCCGCGATGAGGTTCAGGGTCTCGACCAGCACGGAGAACCCCATCGCGGCATAGACGTAGCCCTTGGGAATGTGCACGCCGAACCCGTCGGCCAGCAGCACGAGCGCGATCATCAGCAAGAAGCTGAGCGCCAGCATCTTGACCGTGGGATGCCGCTGCACGAAGCGCGAAAGCGGGCCGCTGGCGACCAGCATAACCAGGGCAGACGCGATCACCGCGACCGACATGATCCAAAGCTGGTCCACCATCCCCACCGCCGTGATCACGCTGTCGAGCGAGAACACGGCGTCGAGTGCGACGATCTGCAGCAGAATCGCTCCCAGGCTCGTGGCAGCGCCGCCGGCTGGAGCCTGTTCGGCCGGATCCTCCATCCTGTGATGGATCTCCGTCGTACCTTTATAGGCCAGGAACGCGCCGCCGAGAATCAGCACCAGGTCGCGCCAGGAGAACGCGTGATCCATCAGCGTCAGGACCGGGGCGGTCAATCCAACCAGCCACGACAACGATGCGAGCAATCCCAGGCGCATGCCGAGCGCCAATATCAGGCCGATCCGTCGCGCGCGGTCCCGCTGACCCGGCGGCAGCTTGTTGGCGAGTATCGCCACAAAGATCAGGTTGTCGATGCCGAGCACGACTTCAAGCGCCGTGAGCGTCAGCAGGCTGATCCACACTTGTGGATCAAAAACGAAGTCCATCAACGTCCTAACCGAGATTTCCACTGCAACGACTTATGGAGCCGCCGAGTTCTGAGCTGGTTCCGCCTATTCGAGAGCTGGACTATGTCCGCTGGATCAGCGCCCGCATTGTGGCCACCACGTTCGGCAGGCCGTCCATGATCGCCTGCCCGATCAGGAAATGCCCGATGTTCAGCTCCTCGACCTGCGGCAGCAGCGCCACCGGTCCGACGTTCGCATAGGTCAGGCCGTGGCCGGCGTGGCACTCCAGCCCGAGCGTGGCCAAAAGCACTGCGGCTTCGCGGAGCCGTTCGAACTCGCCGGGGCGCCCCTCGGCGTAGGCGCCGGTATGCAGCTCGACGACCTCCGCGCCCAACGCAAGGGCCGCGCGAAGCTGCACAGGGTCGGGATCAAGGAACAGCGACACGCGGATGCCGGCGTCGCGCAACGCACGAATGCGCGGCCCGAGCGTCGCCGCCTGCCCGGCCGCGTCCAGCCCGCCCTCGGTCGTGACCTCGGTCCGGCGTTCGGGTACCAGGCAGCACGCCGGCGGGCGCAGGCGCAGGGCGATGCCGACCATCTCGTCGGTCGCGGCCATCTCGAAGTTGAGCCGCATGTCTGTGCTGCTGGCGATCCGCTCCAGGTCGGCGTCGCGGACATGCCGCCGGTCCTCGCGCAGGTGGGCGGTGATGCCGTCCGCCCCTGCGCCGACCGCCATCAGCGCGGCGGCGAACGGGTCGGGGTGCAGGCCGCCGCGGGCATTACGTATGGTCGCGACGTGATCGATATTGACGCCGAGTCGGGGGTTTCCGGAGCGAGAACCAGTGCTCATGGGCTACGCCTTGCTGCGAGGGTTGCCGCGAGCCGCAGGGCCGCGATCAGGCTTGCGGGATCGGCGCGGCCCTGGCCCGCGATGTCGAATGCCGTCCCGTGGTCCGGCGAGGTGCGGATGATCGGCAATCCGAGCGTCACATTGACCCCGCTCGCCATGTCGAGCGTTTTCAGCGGGATCAGCGCCTGGTCGTGATACATGCAGATCGCCGCGTCGTAGCCGGCGCGGGCAGCCGGGGTGAACATGGTGTCCGGCGGATGCGGCCCGGTGACGGCGATGCCCTCGGCCCGGAGTGCGGCGATGGCGGGGGCGATCAGCAGCGCCTCCTCATTTCCCATGGCGCCGCCCTCGCCGGCGTGCGGGTTGAGCCCGGCGACCGCCAGGCGCGGCGCCTCGATGCCGAACTGGACGCGCAACGCCGTGGCGGTGGTGCGGGCCGTGGCGATGATGGCCGCGGTGGTCAGGCTGTCCAGCGCTGCGCGCAGGCTGACGTGGATCGTCACCGGGACCACGCGAAGGAAGTCGTTGGCCAGCATCATGACTGGATGCGGGCAGTGGGTCAGGGCGCCCAGGAACTCGGTGTGGCCGGGGTGCGGGAACCCGGCGGCATAGAGCACGGCCTTGCTGATTGGGTTGGTGACGACGGCCGTGGCCTCACCCGCCAGAGCCAGCCGCACGGCACGCTCGATGCTGGCGATCGTAGCGGCGGCGTTGGTGCTATCGGGATGGCCCGGCACGACTGCGGCAGCAAGCGCCAGAGGCAAGACCGGCAGCGCGTCGGCAAACACCGCTGCGGCCTCGGCCAGCGTCTCTACCCGGCGAACCGGGATGCCCGTCAGCCGCGCCGGGTCGTCGATTGCGGTGAAGGCTGGGCCGCTATGCCGGAGCGCCTGCCAGGCCTGAATGGTCAGCTCCCCGCCAATCCCGGCCGGGTCGCCCATGGTCAGCGCGAGCATGCGCTAGCCGACATGGAAGACCGGCTCGTGCCGGATCGGAAAGTTCACCGAGTTGGCGATAAAGCATTTCCGGTGCGCGTCGGCGTGCAGCGCGCGGGCACGGTCGAGGTTGGCTCCAGGGCTCAGGGTGATCTCCGGCGCCAGCAGGACCTCGACGAAGGCGCCGCCGCCATCCGGACGCTCGGTCATGACGCCCTCAGCGATGTCCTCATAGGACTGCACGAGAATGCCCTCGGCGGAGCACAGATGCAGATACCAAAGCATGTGGCACGACGAGATCGAGGCGACCAGCAGCTCCTCGGGATTGTAGCGCGTCCGGTCACCCTGGAACGCCGGGTCGGACGACCCAGGAATGGTCGGCTTGCCCGGCGCCGACAGATCATGCGCCCGCGCATAGCCGCGGTAGCCCGACGTGCCGGCGCCGCGGTTGCCGGTCCATGTGACGGTGACAACGTAGGTGTGTTCGCGGTCCGGTTCTACTGCCATACGGGCGGCCTAGATGTGCAGCGCACGGCCGTCAACGGCCAGTGCGGCCTCCTTCACCGCCTCGCTCAAAGTCGGATGGGCGTGACAAGTGCGCGCCACGTCCTCACTGCTGGCGCCGAACTCCATAGCCGTGGCAAGCTCGGCGATCAGCGTACCGGCATCCGGGCCGATGATGTGCGCGCCCAGCAGCCGGTCGGTGTCCTTGTCGGCCAGCAGCTTCACGAAGCCATCGGTATTGCCGATGGCGCGGGCCCGGCCATTCGCGGTGAACGGGAACTTACCGACCTTGTAGGAGACGCCCTGCCGCTTCAGCTCGTCCTCGGTCTTGCCGACACTCGCGACCTCGGGCCAGGTATAGACGATTCCGGGAATGACGTCGTAGTTAACGTGCCCGGCCTGCCCGGCCATGCGCTCAGCGAGGGCCACGCCCTCCTCCTCCGCCTTGTGCGCCAGCATGGGGCCGGCGATCACGTCGCCGATGGCGTAGATCCCCGCGACGTTGGTAGCGTAATGCGCATCGACCTGCACCCGGCCACGGTCATCAAGCGCTACACCGGCCTCCTCCAGGCCGAGATGCTCGGTGTGGGGACGACGGCCGATGGCGACCAGCACGACGTCGGCCTTGATCTGCTCGGCCTCGCCGCCTTTGGCGGGTTCGACCGTGAGCGTCACGCCATCATTGCCATGGACCGCGCCGGTGACCTTGGTGGATAGTCGGAACTTGATGCCCTGCTTGCCCAGCACGCGCTCGAACGTCTTGGCGATCTCCGCGTCCATGCCGGGCACCAGGCGGTCGAGGTACTCGATCACGGTCACCTCAGCGCCGAGGCGCTTCCAAACACTGCCGAGTTCCAGCCCGATATAGCCGCCGCCGATCACCACCAGCTGTCCCGGCACGTGATCCAGCTCCAGCGCGCCGGTGCTGCTGACGATGGCCGACTCGTCCACCTCGACGCCCGGCAGCGTGACGCTCTCACTGCCGGTGGCAATAACGATATGCTTGGCGGCATACTGCGTGCCATCAACATCGACCAGCCCCGGCCCAGCGACACGGCCGCTGCCCTTCAGCCAATCGACCTTGTTCTTCTTGAACAGGAACTCGACACCCTTCACGTTGGCGCCGACCACCTCGTCCTTGCGGGCCATCATGCGGGCAAGGTCGAGCTTCACGCTCTCAATGACCACGCCATGGTCGGCGAACGCATGGCCCGCCTCCTCAAAATTCTCGCTCGATTGCAGCAGCGCCTTGCTGGGGATGCAGCCGATGTTGAGACAGGTGCCGCCCAGCGTCGCCCGCCGTTCTACGCAAGCGGTGCGTAAGCCGAGCTGGGCCGCGCGGATGGCGCAGACGTAGCCGCCGGGTCCGCCGCCGATGATGATGACGTCGTAGGATTCAGCCATGTGGGGTTCCTAGCCTTCGCCTGCTGATATGGCGCGCCGGCGTCACAGGTCCAGCAGCAAACGACGCGGGTCCTCGACACCCTCCTTCACCCGGACCAGGAACGACACCGCCTCCTTGCCGTCCACGATGCGGTGGTCGTACGACAGGGCCAAGTACATCATCGGGCGGATTTCGACCTTGCCGGAGATCGCCATCGGGCGCTCCTGGATCTTGTGCATGCCAAGGATGCCGGATTGCGGCGCATTCAGGATCGGCGTGCTCATCAGGCTGCCATAGACGCCGCCATTGGTGATGGTGAAGGTGCCGCCCGAAAGCTCATCGACTTTCAGCGCGCCGTCCCGTGCCCGGCGGCCGAAGTCGCCGATGCCCTTCTCGATCCCGGCAAAGCCCAGCTGGTCCGCGTCGCGCAGCACCGGCACAACAAGCCCGTTGGGGCCGCCGACCGCGATGCCCATGTGGACGAAGTTCTTATAGACAATCTCATCGCCGTCGATCTCGGCGTTGACCGCCGGGAAGGCCTTCAGCGCGGCCACGCAGGCGCGGACGAAGAACGACATGAAGCCCAGGCGCACGCCGTTGTGCCGCTTCTCGAACGCCTCACGGTATTCAGCCCGCATCGCCATCGCAGCCGTCATATCCACCTCGTTGAAGGTGGTCAGCATGGCGGCGTTGTTCTGCGCGTCCTTGAGCCGCTGGGCGATGACTTTGCGCAGCCGAGTCATCTTGACCCGCTCCTCGCCAGACTCGGCCGCACGGGGCGGCTTCGGTGCCGCGGCAGTGGCGGCAGCAGGCGGCCGGGCGAGGAACTGCAGCACGTCGCCCTTGGTGATACGGCCATCCTTGCCGGTGCCGTCCATCGCGTCGGAGCCGAGGCCCTTTTCCTCCATCATCTTGGCAGCGGACGGCATGGGAGAATGCGCAGCCGCCGGCGCTGGCGGTGCTGCAGCAGCGTTTGCAGGCGGGGCTGCGGGCCTCGACACTGGACCCAGCGCCCGTGGCGGCGGATTTACTCCGGCGCTGGGATTAGAGGCGGTCGAGTAGGTATTCGTCCGCGGCACCGGCTTGGGCGCAGCCGCCGTGCCTTCAGCTTCCAGCATGGCCAGCGTCGCGCCGACCTCGACCTCGGCGCCCTCCTCGGCCGAAATCGCGCCGAGCGTGCCCGGCCCTGGCGAATTGACCTCGACGGTGACCTTATCGGTCTCAAGCTCCACCAGCGGCTCATCCGCCGCCACGCTCTCCCCGGCTTTCTTCAGCCAGCGCGCCACTGTCGCGGTGGTGACGCTCTCGCCCAGGGTCGGGACCTTGATCTCGGTGGCCATCTGTCTCGTGTCCTTACGCGTTCATGCCGAGTGCATCGCGCACCAGCGCCATCTGCTCGGCGGCATGGACCTTGGCGAGGCCGGTCGCCGGGCTGGCAGCGTCAACCCGTCCGGCGTAGATGGGCCGAATAGCCCGGCCGCCATTGGCCGCCAGCACCTTCTCGATCCGGCGGTCCACGAAGCTCCAGGCCCCCATGTTCGCCGGCTCTTCCTGGCACCACACCACGTCGGCATTGACGTAGGGCTGCAAGGCAGCTGCGAGGGTGTTTTCCGGAAACGGGAAGATCTGCTCCAGGCGCAAGATCGCCACGTCCTTCACGCCCTTCTCCCGCCGTTCCGTCAGCAGATCGTAATAGACCTTGCCGGAGCAGATCACCACACGCTTGATCTGCTCGGGCACTATCAGCGTATCCAACTCGTTCAGGACAAAGCTGAAATGGCTGCCCTCGGCCATATCGGCCAGGCTGCTGACCGCGAGCTTGTGCCGCAGCAGCGACTTTGGCGTCATGATGACCAGCGGCTTGCGGAAGTTGCGCTTCAGTTGCCGGCGCAGCGCGTGGAAGTAGTTGGCTGGCGTGGTCAGGTTGCACACCGTCATGTTGCGCTCAGCGCAAAGCTGCAAATAGCGTTCGAGGCGCGCCGAGCTATGCTCCGGCCCCTGCCCTTCATGGCCGTGCGGCAACAGGAGAGTAAGGCCGCTCATCCGCAGCCACTTGGTTTCGCCGCTCGCCAGGAACTGGTCGATGATGACCTGGGCGCCGTTGGCGAAGTCGCCGAACTGCGCCTCCCACAGCACCAGCACCTTCGGATCGGCCAGCGTGTAGCCGTACTCGAAGCCCAGCACCCCCTGCTCCGACAGCAGCGAGTTGTAGATTTCTATTTTCGCCTGGTCCGGCTGGATGTTGTTGAGCGGCACGTATTCATGCTGGTTCGACTGGTCGGTCAGCACCGCATGACGCTGGCTGAAGGTGCCGCGTTGGCAGTCCTCGCCCGACAGCCGCACCCGGCTGCCCTCGATCAGCAGGCCGCCGAACGACAGCGCCTCGCCCGTTGCCCAGTCGATGCCCTCGCCGGTCTCGAACATCGCGCGCTTGGCCTCGAGCTGCCGGGCGATTTTGGGATTAAGATCGAAATTCTCCGGCGCGGTATAAAGCGCCCGTCCGACACGGGCGAGCTGCTCGGACGACAACTCCGTCGTGTCCTCGTGGCGTTCGTCGAGCTGTTCGGACTTCGACAGCCCGGCCCAATGCCCCTCCAGCCAATCGGCCCGATTCGGCTTATAGGCCTGCGCTGCTTTAAAGGCATCCTCCAGCGTGTTCTGGAAACCGTCCCAGATCGCGCGCGCCTCGTCCGCCGGCACGCTGCCCTCGGCGGCCAGGCGCTCGGCATACAGCGTGCGGGTCGTCGGCCGCTCCCGGATCGCGCGATACATGATCGGCTGGGTGAAGGCCGGCTCATCCGTCTCATTGTGGCCGTGACGGCGATAGCAGACGATGTCGAGCACGAAGTCGGTCGCGAAGGTCTGGCGGAACTCGGCCGCGAGGCGGGCGCAGAAGATCACCGCCTCCGGCTCATCGCCGTTGACGTGCAGGATTGGGCACTGCACGGACTTCGCGACGTCCGTGCAATACAGCCCGGAGTAGGCGTGGGCCGGGACCGTCGTAAAACCGATCTGGTTGTTGACGATCAAATGGATGGTGCCGCCAGTGCGGTAGCCGATCAGCTGGCTCATCGCCAGGGTCTCATACACCAGGCCCTGGCCGGCGAAGGCCGCGTCGCCATGCATCAGGATGCCCATGACGGTGCGCCGGGCCTTGGTGTCGCCCGCCATGTCCTGCCGGGCCCGCACCTTGCCGACGACGACGGGATCGACCGCCTCCAGATGCGACGGGTTCGGCTGCAGCGAAATGTGCACGTCGTGCCCGGCTACCTCGACATCGGTGCTAGTGCCGAGGTGATACTTTACGTCGCCGGAGCCCTGCACGTCGTCCGGCTGCGCGCTGTTGCCGCCGAACTCGCTGAAAATCGCGGTGAACGGCTTGCGAACGATGTTGACCAGGGTGTTGAGCCGTCCGCGATGCGGCATGCCGATGGCGATCTCCCGCACCCCGCCGCGCGCCGCCACGTCGATAATCGCGTGCAGCGCCGGAATGGTGACCTCGCCGCCTTCCAGGCCGAACCGCTTGGTGCCGACATAGCGCTTCTGGCAGAATGTCTCGAAGCCCTCAGCCTCGGTCAGCTGCGTCAGGATGGTGCGCTTCGTGTCGGCGTCGAAGCCCTGGGTCCAGGGCGCATTCTCAATCCGGCGCTGGATCCAGGTCTTCTGCTCGGGGTCCTGGATGTGCATGAACTCGACGCCGATCGGCCCGCAATAGCTCGCGCGGAGGATGGCGATGATCTCCCGCACCGTGGCGCTCTCGCGGCCGAGCACGTTGTCGATGAAGATCGGTCGGTCCAGGTCGCTGGGCCCGAAACCGTAGCTGGCCGGGTCAAGCTCGGCATGCGACTTCGGCACCTGCAGGCCGAGCGGATCGAGCTTCGCCTCCAGATGGCCGCGCACGCGGTAGGCACGGATCATCATCAGGGCGCGCAGGCTGTCGAGCGCCGTGGCGCGGACCTGCTCCGGAGTGGCGCCGGGAGCAGCTGCCGGCGCGGGCCTTCCACCCTTGGATACAGGTTTCGCCGGCTCGGGCTCGGCGATGTCGAAGTGCTGCGGCGACCAGGACGCGCCGCTGGCGTCCATCAGGATGCCGCGGGCCTCGTCATTCAGTGCGGCGAACAGCTCGGCGAAGCTTGCATCGACGCTGGAGGGGTTAGCGGCCCACCGCGCATACATGTCGGCGACGAAGGCCGCGTTGCCGCCGTTGAATGCTTGGGCGAGCAGATCTACGCCGGGCATGGGTGTTTCCTTACAACATCGAACGCGGGCGCTTACGGCCCGCTTGTCGATAAATGGGAATGGCTAGCCGATCTGCGTGCGCCGGCAGGGTTGCCCATAATGCATGGAAGAGCGGCGTATGAAAGGACGGTTTGTTCAACCCACCAGCTTGCGGCTCGCGTCGATCAGCTCCTGCACGGAAGCGCAGCTTTTTTCGAACGCCGCCTGCTCGGACGCATCGAGGGCGATCTCGACCACGCGCTCGACGCCGCCAGCGCCGATCACGACGGGAACGCCGACATAGAGGTCGCTTACGCCGTACTGCCCGGACAAATGCGCTGCAGCCGGCAGCACCCGCTTCTTGTCGCGCAGGAAGCTCTCGGCCATGGCGACGGCGCTGGCGGCTGGGGCGTAGAAGGCGCTGCCCTTTTCCAGCAGCTTGACGATCTCTCCGCCGCCGTTCGCGGTGCGGGCGACGATCGCGTCGATCTTGTCCTGCGTGGTCCAGCCCATCTTGATAAGGTCCGGCACCGGAATGCCGGCGACGGTGCTGTAGCGTACTAGGGGCACCATGGTGTCACCGTGGCCGCCAAGCACGAAGGCGGTCACGTCCTCGACCGACACGTTGAACTCGTGCGCCAGGAACAGGCGGAAGCGGCTGCTGTCCAGCACGCCGGCCATGCCGACCACCATGTTCGGCGGCAGGCCGGACTTCTTCTGCATGACCCACACCATGGCATCGAGCGGGTTGGTGATGACGATGACGAAGGCAGTGGGGCAGTAGGTCTTGATGCCCTCAGCGACGGTCGCGATGACGCCGGCGTTCTTGGCGACCAGGTCGTCGCGGCTCATGCCCGGCTGCCGCGGGAACCCGGCCGTCACGATCACCACATCCGACCCGGCGATGGCAGCGTAGTCGCTGCCACCCACCATATGGCTGTCGAAGCCATCGACCGGGCTCGACTGCATGATGTCCAGCGCCTTGCCGGCCGCGACACCGCCGAACACGTCGAACAGCGCGACGTCGCCGAGTTCCTTCAGCCCGATCAGGTGGGCGAGGGTGCCGCCGATGTTGCCGGCGCCGATCAGGGCGATCTTGTTGCGTGCCATGGGAGGGTTCCTGGTTGGGAGGTATGCCGGGGCATACAGGCAGCGCCAGCTATGCTGCCCGGCGACCCGAAGGTGCCGGTGCGATAACCCATCCCGTGCAGGCAGGCAATACGGGCGGCGTTGGCCGCCCTGCGTCAGAAGGCCGCCTGAGCCCGCAACGCCACGGCCTGGATGCGCTGGCCCACCTGCGTCGTGCCGGCTGCGTTCAGTCGATCGACGTTGATGATGTCGTAGTCCAGCATGAACCGGAGCTGATCGTTCGGGTACCAGTTCAAGCCGACGGCGTACACGTCCTGCGCCCCGCCATAAACCCCGCCGGTGCTGACGGCCGAACGACCGCGGGTCACGCGGTCGTTGAGGTCGATGTGGCTGTAGCGGGCCACCGCCTCGAATGCGCCGTAGCCGCCGGTGCGCAGCCAGAACGGCTGTTTCGGGTGCGGACCGCCGAACGCGGCGCCGTTGCTTGAGTAGCGCCGGGGCTCGCCGGTGATCACCCAGCTTGCCTCGGCATAGCCGCCGCTGAATTCCAGCCCGGGCGTGCGCACGGTGGCGCCGCCATTGGTCCGGTCCACGCCGATCTTGATGTACTCGCCCTGCAGCATGAAATTGCGCCAGCGCAGCGCAAACTCCGGGCCATAGGTGTAGGCGCTGCGGGCGTTAAGCGCCCCGGTGCTGACCAATTGGTTGTTGTCGATCCGCAGCTCAGGCCGGTCCGAGACGGTGAGCGTCTGCGCAGCGCTGGTCCGCTGGATGCGGAACGCATCGGAGGCCGAGAAGCCGGCGTGCACGTCCCAATCGTCGGTCGCGAGCGGCCGTCCGGCGACCCGGAGCGTCGCTCCGGTCTGCTGCGGCTGCGCCAATGCCGGGTTTTGGCTGTTGAAAGGCGCGCCCGTCAGGTAGGCCGCGAGGAAATAGCGGTCTCCCACCCAGCGTGCCCCGGCCGAGGAGCGCCCGTCGCCGGCGACGATGACGCGAGACGCCTCGACGATGCTGGGCCGCTCAAGGAAGAAGAAGTCGTTCGAGCTCATGCTGTCCTGTAGCGTCAGCCAGGGCTTGAAGTAGCCGACGGTCAGCGTGAGCGGCTTGATGGGAGTGTAGTTGATATTTGCCTCATAAAGTCTGACGGTTCCATCGGGAGTATTGCCAAAATCCGGCGTCAGATTGACCGTGAAATCTTCATACTTGAACACAACTGGGATGCGCGCTCGACGCAAATTTTCGCCGAACGTGTTCAGCCGCGGTACTAGCCGCGTGTCCGGCCTGCGGTTCCCTTGGAAGTATCCGCCGACATCGTAGTGAAGCTGCAGCCCGACGGCGAGGGAGGTGCGGCCGTCATTGGACGTGAGGGTTGGCCGGCCCATTGGGAAGCTCACGCCGCCGGCCGTAGCGGGCGTGGCGGCGGCACTGGTCGAGGGCGGGGCGACGTTGCTGGTGGGACCGCTCGGGCTGCTGGCCTGCTGCGTCCCGCCTTGCTGCGGCGTCTTCCCGCTGGCCAGCTCAGCCGGACGCGCGCGGGCCTGCCGGGCGGCGCGCAGCTCGGTGTTGCTCGCGTTGAGGTCGCGGCGGACCTTGCCCAGCTCGGCTTGCAAGGCGCGGATTTGCGCCTCGATCGCTGCCAGACGGGGGTCTTCCTGCGCTCGAACTGGGTCCGCGACCGCCGATAGCATGGTGCCAGTCAGAAGGATGCGTGCAAAAAATCGAGTCATGCTCTACCTGCCACTCAGAATCGCGGCGAGGTATGCCTCAGGGACTATGACGACGGGATGACAAGCTGGTGTCGCCTCAATGACCGGAGGGCCCTGCGACCGATCCGCCACACTGGGTCACGTCAAATGCGGCAATCCCAGGTATTCACGGCTCTGCATCTCCTCGAGCCGGGACGCCGTGCGTTCAAAGGCCCGGGCGCCCTCGCCCCGTTCATAGAGCTGATCCGGCGTCGCTTCGGCGCTGGCGACCAGCTTGACCCGGTGGTCGTACAGCGCGTCGATCAGCACGATGAAACGCCGGGCGAGGTCGTAGTTGTCGGGCGACAGGCGGGGCACGCCGTCCAGCACCACGGCTTGGTAGTGCGTTGCCAGCGCTAGGTAGTCGCCGGCGCCGAGCGGCTGCCCGCATAGCGCGTCGAAATCGAAGCGCGCGACCCCCTGCGCCGCCAGCGGCACGGCGAGGACGTGGCCCATGACCATCAGCCGCTCGGGCCGGGCCTTGGCGCCGGCGGTCAGATCGTGAAACGCAGCGTCCAGCGCACGGTCGGCGCGGTCGTCCACCGGCACGTGCCAGGTCGGCATGCCGCGCAGCCGCTGGCGGCGCCAGTCGCGACTGCCCGCCATGACCAATACGTCGAGATGCTGTTTCAGCAACGCGATGAACGGCAGGAAGGCGTCGCGCCCGGGCTGCCCGGCGAACAGGTCGTCGGGCCGGGTGTTGCTGGTCGCCACCACCACGACGCCGCGGGCAAACAGCGCCTTGAACAGCCGACCGAGGATCATGGCGTCGGCGACGTCGTTCACCTGGAATTCGTCGAAGCATAGCAGGGAGGCCTCCGCTGCGATCGTGTCGGCAAGCGGCGGGATGGGGTCGTCCGAGTGCGGGTCGGCCAGCCGATGCGGGGCGCGGCGCCAGGCATAGATGCGCTGGTGCGCCTGCTGCATGAATTGGTGGAAGTGGATGCGGCGTTTGCGCGGCACGTCTGCCGCATCGAAGAACAGGTCCATCAGCATGCTTTTGCCGCGGCCGACGTCACCGACGAGATACAGGCCGTGCGGAAAATCCTCCGGCATGTCGTCGCGCCGTTTGCGGAACATCCGGCCGAAAAAGCCGGGATCCTCGGCCGGCTGTTCCGCCGCATAGCCGCGGAGCTGGGTCCAGAGCGCCTGCAGACGCTCGGCGACCAAGGCCTGGGATGGATCGGTGCCGACCTCTCCAGCCGCGAGTCGGGCACGGTATGCCGCGAGCGGCCCGACGGTTTGGGGCGCGTCCAGGGGTTGGTTCATGCGATGGCTCCGAATCGATCGCTGGGATATGATTGGCAAGTGCGGCTTTAATGCCACAGATCAAGAAATTGCGAGTTAGCAATCAATCTGTGGATTACTCGGCCGTTTGGGCAGAGAATTGGAACTCACGGGAGAGACGGATGATGCGGACGATACCGGCGGTAATCTCGATAGTCCTGGTCTCTATTGGTTCGGCCATGGCGGTCGAATATCGCACCCCGGTTACGAAACAACTATTCACCTGCGCCGCCGAGGGCTGGTCGCGCGTGGCGATGCCAACGACGCCGGAGCCATGCTGCGACGGGCGGCTGAAATGCGCCGAGTTCCTGTCAATCGGCAGCGTGCTGCGAGCGGTCCGCGATCCGCGCACCTGAGGCCCGTGCACTGCATGGTTGAACGGCCGGGCCGGGCCGCCTAGCTTCGCGGGATGACTAAACTCGACTATGCAGCCCTCGCGGCCACCCCGATCGCCACCGACCCGTTCACCCATGTCATGATTCCTCGATTTGTCCCGACCGCACTGCTCGGCGAGGTCGTCCAGGGTTTGCCGGCATTGAGCAAGGGCGGATCTTTCCCAGTCGAAGGTTTGCGGCTTGGCGAGGCGGCTCAGGGTTTGATGACGGAACTGGCGAGTGCCGGGTTTCGAACGGCGATTGCTGAAAAGTTTGGGCTGGCGTTGGACGATGCGCCGGTCATGGTCACGCTCCGGGGCCAGTCGCGTGAAAAGGATGGCCGCATCCACTGCGACAGCACGGCGAAGCGGGTCACGGTCCTGCTGTATCTCAACCCCGACACCGAGGCCTGGGCAAAGCAGGAGGGCTGCCTGCGCCTGCTGCGCGGCCCCGATAACATCGAGGACTATGCCGTCGAGGTCCCGCCGATCAACGGCAGCCTACTGGTGTTTCCGAATGGCCCGACGACATGGCACGGGCATAAGCAGTTCGTCGGCCGGCGTTTTGTCATTCAGTTGAACTGGATGACCACCGATGAGAAGGCGCGTTATGAGATGCGCCGCCATAAGGTATCGGCATTCATGAAGCGGCTGACCCACGCCGCCTGAGCTACTCGCGTTTTAGCACGCGGTCGGTGATGAAGCTGCTGAGGCCAGCAGCGACGAAGTCGCGCTTTAATGCGGCCTCGTCATACTCGGTCCGCACCCAATCCATGAACGGCAGCCGACCTTCTGCGTCCACGGCGTAGCGTATGAAGAATGCGTCGAGCACTCCGGTGCGCGCTCGGCTCCAGTGACCGAAGCGCCATGAGAGCTGCTTGAGTGCCTCGGCTGCGGTGCCGCCTTCAAACATGATGGCGAGCCCTGAAGCTAGGCCAGCTCGGTCGGCACCCGATTTGCAGTGCATCAACGCCGGCGTTTGCAGGGTGCGGTAGATCTCGGCGAAGCGCAGGATGCGGTCGCGATGCGGCGCGCCGCGGCTCTCAAATGCCATATCAATATGTGACAGGCCCAGCCGCGCCGCCATCTCACGCGATAGAGCGTCCGACCCGCATTTTCGATGACCACGCAAATTGACCAAGGTACGCAAGCCAAGCCGACGCGATGCCGCCGCCAAGTGACCCGGTGTCGGATGGTTCGAACGATAGAGTCGCTCGGGGATCACTTCGGCAAAGTTGGTCCACACCGTGCGGAACACCGCGTGGTCAACCAAAAGACTGTCGCGCCAGGCATCCGTGCGGCCGAGCCGCGTGTCCAATGTCCCGGTGAATGCCACCTTGTAATACCGCCGGGTACTAACCCTTGCGATCGACT
>JANXVC010000005.1 GCA_025351925.1 Rhodospirillales bacterium
CGCGTCGAACGCCGCCGCGGCGAGCGCCGGCACCGCGGTCTGCGGCGGCGGCATCGGCCAGGAGGGTAGGCAGGACAGCAGGTCGGGCTGGTCGCCGGCGAACGCCAGGTCGGCGGCGCCACGCAGCAGGGCGGCGATGCAGCGCGCGACGTCCCGAGCGGCCGGGCTGTCGTATTCAAGGTCCAGCAGCGCCAGCAGCCCGTCGAGGTCGGTGAAGCCCAAGGCAAACTGTGATGCATTGGGCGCGCTGAGCCGCAGGGCGACAGCGGCCGTGGTCACTGCGTCGGTGAAGGCTGCGGTGTCGAACCCGTGCGCGCCGTCATGAAAGGCTGGCAGGTTCAGCACGAAGCCCGGCGCTGCGCCGACGCTGCCGTGCCACACCGGCGCGGTCGGCGCGGCCTGGCGGTGCAGCAGCAAGGCGTGCAGGCGATCGGCTAGGGCAGCGTCGCCAGCCTCCCGCGCGCGGGTCGCCACCGGGCGTATCCAGCTATCGGCGGCACGCGGCAGGGTGACGCTGCCTTCGCCCGGCGCTAGGGCCGCCAGGGCGCTCGCAGCGCGCTCGTCCCAGGCTGCTGGCAGGGTCAAGGCGCGCGTCGGGGCGTCTGGATCGGCGCCAGCAGCCGTGTCGCGCATGCGCACGCCGCGCCAAATCCGGGTGGTTTTCATGCCGCCTTGCCCATCCTTAGATGCTACGGGCAGCGCAGTTTCGGGGGAAGCTGGAATCTGCATGCCTATCGCGTGATGGACCCAGCCGGTCGGGTCGCTTATATCTCCCGCATGACCATTGGAACCCGCCTATTCACCTATTTCCGCGGCCGTCCTGTCGGCAGCGACCCCGGCGGCAACCGCTACTTCGAGGAGAAGCGCGTACGGCCGGGCCTGCCACTGCGCCGCTGGGTGCTGTATGCCGGCGAGGTCGATGCGAGCCAAGTGCCGGCGGAGTGGCACGCCTGGCTGCACTACACCACCAACGAGCCCATCCCGCTGGCATCGCGCAAGCCCTGGCAGAAGCCGCATCAGGCCAATTTGACGGGAACGCCGGGAAGCTATCGTCCGCCGGGCCATGACTACCGCGGCGGGCACCGCGCGCCGTCCACCGGCGACTACGAATCGTGGACGCCGGGCAGCTAGGCGCATGGCGGGATCGAAGCGGAGCCTCGCCGAGCTGGCGGCGGGGGCGGCGGTGCTGATCGTGACGGCTGGGTTCATGGCCTATGCGGCGTCCAACACCGGCCGGGGCATCGGCAGCGGCTATCAGCTCTCGGCAAAGTTCGAGAATGTGGGCGCGATCACCTCGGGTGCAGATGTGCGGATCGGCGGCGTTAAGGTCGGCAGCGTGGTCAGCACGACGATCGACCCGCAATCCTTTCAGGCCGCGGTCCGCTTTACCGTGCAGCCAAACATCAAGCTGCCGGATGACAGCAACGCCGTAATCTCGACCAGCGGGCTGCTCGGCGGCGCATACCTCAGCCTCACGCCCGGCGGCAGCGACAAGACCCTGGCGGATGGCGGCGTAGTCACGATCACCCAGTCGGCGTCGAACTTCGAGGACCTGCTGGGCAAGTTCATCTTCAACGTGGGCAGCCTGGCCGATGCGACGCAGAAGACGCTCGACCAAAACAAGCAGCAACCGCCGAAATGAACGATGCGCCGATCCGGTGGCCGATGGCCGATGGCACCCCGGTGTCATGCCGGGAAAAGCTGCGGACGCTGGAAGAAAACCATGCCGAGGCCGCGCAGGTGCTGCAGGATGCGTTCGAGGATGCCGTGCTGATGGGCGTGGACGAAGCCGCGATGCGCCGCATTATGAACGATATGGTCGCGGGCCTGCGCAGCCCGAAGCGTCGTTGATGCGCCGTCTTGTGATGCTGGCGCTCCTCGCTATGCGGGTCGCCCCCGCGCAGGCAGCCGGGCCGCCGTCGTCCCCCGACGCCTGGCAGCCGCGCGACACGGCGGAATTGTCTGTGCTCGACAAGGTGCGCGCGCAGCCTTCGCCCTTGACGGTGCGAGTGGGGCAGAGCGTGTCATGGGGCTCGTTGACGATCACCGTGCGCGGCTGCGTCACGCGCCCGCCGGACCTGCCGCAGGATAGCGCGGCGTTCCTCGAGGTGACTGACGGCCGGGCCACCGGCAGCGCCTTCCATGGCTGGATGCTGGCCAGCGCGCCCGCCTTGTCGCTGATGGAGCACCCGATCTACGACCTGCGGGTGACGTCATGTCATTGAGCGGGGTGCCACTGAGCGCGCTGGCCGTGGCGCAGTCGGCGCTGCTGCTCGACATGGACGGCACGCTGCTGGATATCGCGCCCACGCCGGATCAGGTGCGGGTGGCGCCGGGCCTGATTGATGCGCTGCGCCGGCTGCGGGACGTGATGGGCGGCGCGCTCGCGGTGGTGACCGGGCGGCCGATCGAGCAGGTGGACGGACTGTTTGCCGGCGTGCCGTACGCCGTCGCCGGGGAGCATGGCGGCGCGATCCGGCACGCGCCCGGCGCCGAGGTCGTCCGCGCCAGTCTGCCCAGCGCCCCCGTCGAGTGGGTGATGCAGGCGGCCCGCCTCGCCGACGCGCATCCTGGCGTGCTGCTGGAGCAGAAGCAGCGCGGTTTCGTGCTGCACTACCGGGCGGTGCCGGATTTAGGGCCGATGCTGCGCGACGCCGCTCTGGCGCTCATTGCCCCGCTGTCCCACCAGTTCCAATTGATGGAGGCGCTGATGGCGTGGGAGATCCGGCCCCGCGGTGCCGACAAGGGCAGCGCCGTCGAGGCGCTGATGGCCCAGGCGCCGTTCGCAGGGCGGCAGCCGATCTATATTGGTGACGACGTTACGGACGAGGACGGGATGCGCGCCGCCCGCGCTTTGGGGGGCGCCGGACTGCGGGTGGATGAGTTTTTCGTTGATCCTCCAGGCGTGCGCAGCTGGCTGGCTCGGGCCGCCGCAGACCCCACCGCCTGGCCGCCGTTGCCGCGTCAACCCAGTGCGGCTGCGACCGTCTTGCCGCCCAGATAGGCCGCCCGCACGTCCGGATTGCTCCACAGCTCCGCGGGTGCGCCGGCGACCAGCAGGCTGCCGGTCTCCAGCACGTAGCCGCGGTCGGCGACCGATAGCGCCATATGGGCGTTTTGCTCAACCAAAAGCACCGTCGTGCCGCGGCGACGGATCTCGGCGATAATACGAAACACCTGCTGCACGATCAGCGGCGCCAGGCCGAGCGACGGCTCGTCCAGCAGCAGCAGGCGCGGTTTCGCCATCATGCCGCGCGCGACGGCGACCATCTGCAGCTGCCCGCCCGACAGCGTCCAGCCAAGCGCGTGTTCCAGCCGCTTCAGGTCGGGGAAGAAGGCCAGCATTTCGTCGGTTTCTGCCTCCAGGACACGGCGGCCTATCCCGCGCCGGTTGCTGCCGCCCAGCAGGATATTCTCCCGCACCGTTAGGCCGGGGAATACCCGGCGCCCCTCCGGCACGTGGGCGATGCCGAGCCGTACGATCGCCTCCGGCTTCATGCCGATCAGCGACTGCCCGGCAAAGCTCAACCGGCCCGAGACGTTGGGCACCAGGCCCGAGATGGCGCGCAATGTGGTGCTTTTGCCCGCGCCGTTGCTGCCGAGCAGGGTAACGATCTCGCCCTCCTCGACCACCAGCGAGAGCTCCTTCAGCACGTTGGCGGCGCCGTAGCGGGCGACGAGGCCGCCCAATTCAAGCAGCGGCATCTTGGCGGGGCTCCCCGAGATAGGCGGCGATGACGTCCGGATGGGACAGCACGTCACGCGGGCCGCCATCGGCAATGCGGCGGCCGAAGTTCAGCACGGTGATGTGGTCGGCGACCTGCTCGACCAGGTTCATGTCGTGATCGACGATCAGAATGGTCAGGCCGTGCCCCTTCAGGCGGCGAAGCAGGGCGCCGAGCTCCTGCTTTTCCGTGAGGTTGAGGCCGGCCGCGGGCTCGTCCAGCAGCAGCACCTGCGGGTTGCCCGCGAGCGCCCGGGCGATCTCGACGTAGCGCTGGGTGCCGTAGGACAATGTGCCGACCATGCGGTTGGCGTCTTGGCGTAGGCCGACGAAGTCGAGCGCCGCGAGCGCCCGCTCCACGACCAGGGCCGGCTGCTCGGCGATGTCGTTGCCGGGCCGCTCGGCGCCGACCATGACGTTTTCCAGCACCGTCATGCCGCGGAACACCCGGATATTTTGAAAAGTGCGGGCGAGGCCGCGGCGGGTGCGCTCGTGCGCCGCGGTGCCGGTCACGTCCTGCCCGGCGATAGCGATGCGCCCGGCGGTGGGGCGGTACAGCCCGGTCACGACATTGATAAAAGTGGTCTTGCCGGAGCCGTTGGGGCCGATCAGCGCGTGGACGGTGCCGCGGCGCACCGCCATGTCCACGCCGTCCAGCGCCTTCAGGCCGCCGAAGTGCTTGGCGAGGCCTTCGATGCGCATCGCGATATCGGCAGTTTCTATCCCGCGCTGGCCCAGCAGCGGCAGCGGCGTGACTGCGCCGGTGATGACGGATGCCGGGCGGCGCAGGCGGTGGGTGAGGCCCCACAACCCGTCCGGCAGGAAAACCATGATGAGGATGACGGCCGCGCCATAGACCGCAAGATAGACCTGACGCAGGAAGCGCAGCCACTCGGGCAGGATCACCAGCAGCCCGGTGCCGAGCAGGGCGCCGAACGGCGACTGCACGCCGCCCAGCAGCGCCATGGTCAGCAGCACGATGCTCTCGCCGAACCCGAACTGGTCCGGGCTGATATAGGCGAAGGCGCCGGCGAACAGCCCGCCGCCCAGGCCGCCAAGCAGCGCGCTGATGCCGAAGGCCAGCACCTTGGTCGTGAAAATGTCGATGCCGCAGGTGCTGGCGGCGATCTCGTTGTCGCGCACTGCCTGCATGGCGCGGCCGAGCCGCGTAGTTTTTAGCCGCCAGATATACCAGGTGACGCATACGAGGGCCACGAGGCACAGCGCCAGATAGTGGTCGCCGCGGTCGAGATGCAGGCCGGGCACGCTGGGCCGGGCGATGCCCTTGACCCCGTCCGGCCCGTGCGTCAGGCCGATCCAGTTGTTCAGCACCAGCGTCAGGATTTGCTGGAAGCTGATGGTGACCATGGCGAGGTAGTGTCCGCCAAGCCGCAGGCTGGCGAGGCCGAGCGCCACGCCGAATACGGTCGCCAGCGCCACGCCGGCGGCTAGCGCCGCGAAGAATGGCAGGCCGTAATCGACGGTGCCGAGCGCTACGCCATAGCCGCCGAGGCCGAAGAACGCTGCCTGCGCCAGGGAGATCTGCCCGCAATAGCCGAGCACCACGACCAGCCCGGCTACCGCGACGGAGTAGGTCGCCGCCTGCATGACGATGTTGAGGGTATAGCCCTGCTCCGGCACCAGGGTGGACAGCGCCAGCACGCCGACGAGGGCGGCGGCCAACGCCGGGAGACCGCGCCAGGTGCGCGCCTGGATGACGCTGGGCGCGGCGGCGAGCGTTGCGGTGCTGCTCATGCCTTCTCCGCGATCTTCTCGCCAAATAGCCCCTGTGGGCGGACGAGCAAAAACAGCAGCAGCAGCCCAAACGCCAGGGCATCTTTATAAGGCACCGAAATATACGCTGCTCCAAAAGTCTCCACCACGCCAAGCGACAGGCCGCCCAGGATAGCGCCGGGGATGTTGCCGAAGCCGCCGATGATGTTGGCGGCGAAGGCTTTCAGCGAGATGATCGCGCCCATGCCGACCGATACGAACAGCACCGGCGCCACCAGGATGCCGGCCAGGCCGCCCAATGCGGCGCTGTAGGCGAAGGTGATCAGAATCATCAGCGCGACCGGGATGCCAAGCAGGCTCGCCATCTCCTTGTCCTGGCTGGTGGCCTGCAGCTTTTTGCCCAGCAGGGTCTTCTCGAAGATCAGGAACTGCAGCGCCACCATGACGGTCGCCGTCACCATGATGGCGAGGTATTGGCTGTCCATGAACACGCCGCCGACCTCGAAGCCCGGCGTGTCGAACAGGCCGGGCAGCACCTCGGGACTCGGCCCATACAGCGCGAGCACGGTGTTGGCGAGGAAGATGCTGGCGCCGATCGTGCTGATGATGACGGGCATCTGGCCGCGGTGGCGCAGCGGCCAATAGGTCGCGCCGGCGAACAGCACGCCGAACCCGGCCATCAGCACGACGGCGATCGGCAGCGCGATGAGGTACGGGATGCCCAGCGCGCCGGACAATATGACCATTGCGTAGGCGCCGAGCATGGAGAACTCGCCCTGGGCGAAGTTCACGACGCTTGCCGCCCGGATCAGCAGCACGAAGCCCAGGGCGACCAGGGCGTAGATTGCGCCGATGCCGAGCCCGGTGAACAGCAGCTGCGGGATCAGGCTCATGCGATGCGGGCCAAGAGCCTACGCTTTGAACTCGATGCGGCGGTCGAAAACGATCTTGCCGTTCTCGTTCTTCACGACGTTGTAGCCACGCAGGCCATCGCCCTTATCGTCGAAGTTGTATTCGCCCTCCGCCCCGGCGTAGCCGCGTATCGCCGCAAGCGCAGCACGGATCGCCTCGGGCTCGGTGCTGCCGGCGTCGTTGATCCCCCGCGCCAGCAGGTTCACCGCGTCGAATGTCCAGGAGGACTGGTTGTCGGGAATGGCCTTATACAGCGCCTGGTACCGCTCGGCGAAGGCCTTCGACGCCGGAGTAGCGTCCACCGCGTAGTCTGCCACGCCGTAGGTGCCGAACAGCGCGCGACCCGCCAGGTTGAGCGCCGTGGTGTTCACGATAGAGGGCGAGCCGACCCAGGGGACCGTCACGCCGAGCTGTCGGAGCTGGCGCGCGAAGATTCCCAGGTCGCTCTCAAACGTAAAGTAGCTGCCGACAATATCGGCGCCCGACTGCCGCACCGCCAATACCACCGCCGTGTAGTCCGATGCCTGGTTGGTGTAGCCCTGCATCAGCACTGGGGTGATCCCCTTATCCTTCAGCGCCGCTTCCAGCGCCTTCGATCCGTTGCTGCCGAAGGCGTCGGTCGAGAACACCACCGCCCATTTCTGCTTTTTCAGGTCGCCCGTGCCGAACTCGGCGATGACCTTGGCCGAGTAGCTGTCGTTCGGCCGGCAGCGGAACAGCCACTTGTTGCCCTCCTGCGTCAGCGTTGGGTCGGTGCCGCCGAACATCATCGGCTTGGCTGCCTTCAACACGTCGGGTGAGATGGCGTGGACCTGGGTGGACCGGATCGGGCCGATGAATGCCGTGATATCGGCGCGGCCGGACAAGCGGCTGAACGCCAGCACCGCGCCGGGGTTGGTGGTCTGGTCGTCCTCGGTCACTAGCTCCAGTTTGCGGCCCAGCACGCCTTTCTCGTTCACCATCTCCAGGGCCTGGCGCATGCCATTGATCCCAAATTTGCCGGCTTCTGCGGCGGGTCCCGTCGAGGGCACCACGACGCCGATCTTGATCGTGTCCTCGGCGCGGGCGAACCGGGGCATGGTCGCGACCGCGGCAGTGGACAGCGCGAAGGCCCGGCGGGTCAGATGGCGGATCGCCATGGTTTCAGCTCCCTATGCGGCTCTGAAGGCCGTTATTGCAGGGATACGAACACACGCCCTGGCTGGCGGCAACCCTACGCGCGCGTGATCGCCACCGCAACGTCCGCACTCATCTCCAGCGTGATCTCCGCCCCGTCGGCATCGGCCAGGACGGCTCGACGGCTGATCTCGCAGCCCTGGGCCGTATTCCACAGAACCGCGCGATGTTGGCCGGGCTCCAACCCCGGGACCCGCACCGACACGCGACGCGGTGACGTCGGATCAACCCGCCCATCCGGAAGCAACGGCTTGGTGCGCAGCAGTAACAGCACCGCCTGCCGAGCATCGCCGCAACCGAAGGAGGCAACCGTGGGGTCGCTGACAAGCACGTCGATGGGCCGCCGGTCAAACCGCGACCAATCGACCAAAGGCAGGAAATCGGCCAGGCTGCGCTGCGCTCGCCGCATGCCGGGGGTTAGGCAATGCGGGTTGCGGTTCGGCCAGCGCATGCCGCCGCCCGCGCCGCCGGACGCCAGGTGCGCCCATTGCAGATGCCGAAAATACTCGTCGTCGAACGGCTCCGGCAGCGTGATCCGGTGGTCCTTGAACGTGTGGATCGGGCCGTGCTCGCTGTCGAAGAATGGTCGCTGATCGGTGATCTCCGCCAACGCCTCCCGCACGAGGCGGCCGACCGCGAGCGCCGGAGCGACGGTATCCTGCGGATCGTCGATCGTGCCCTCTTCGTAAAAGTGGTTGTTGGCGAAATCGAGCGCCGGATGACGGAACACCGGTGCGTTCAGCCAGGGCTTCCAGTGCAGCTCCGGCCCGAACACCGACACGCACTGCGGATGCGCTCGGCCGTGCAGCCGCAGTTCCAGGTTGCGCAGGAACGGCCCGACGTCGCCGATGTAGTCGTCGAAGCAGTCCGGCCGGTCCTCGCCCTGCACCGGGTGCATCTCGTTCCACAGGTCCCAGGCGAAGAGAGTGCCGCTGCCGCCCCAGCGTTGGGTGACGAAGGCCAGACGCGCTTTTACCAATGCCCGCACGCCAGGATGCACCAGCAGGCTGGTCCGGTCGGGGCAGGGACCGCCATTGACAGTGTTGTAGGGGTGCAGGTCCCAGCGCACCCAGTTGAAGTAGGTGTCCAGCGGCGTCAGCAGGATGCGCAGCCCGGCCTCGGCTGCGAGCCGGAACAGGTCGTCCCAGAGCTGGATCAGCGCTGGGTTGTACACTCCGGCCCGCTGCTCAAAGAAATGCTCGCCGGTTTCGGCATATTCCAGCATGAATCGCAGGCAAGTCACACCGCTGTCGCGCAAATAGGCCAAGTGCCGCTCGACCGCGCCGAGGTCGCTGCGGTGCATGAGGCCGCGCCACTCGATCCAGCTGATTGCGTCGTTTTGCCCGATCGGCGTCCAGGACGCGCCGGCGTCGGTCACGAAATACGGCCGGCCCGGCGCCCGCTCGATCCAGGCGAGGTCCGGCATGCCCCGGACTTACTTCACCGGCGCGACGCGCAGCGCATTGGTGGTGCCGGGCTGGTTGAACGGCACGCCGGCCGTCACGACCACCTCCTGCCCCGGCGTCGCGAACCCCTCGCTGCGGGCTAGGCGGGTCGCCCGGGTCACCGTCTCGGTCATCGTATGCGTCTCGGGCGTCACCACCGCATGGACGCCCCACACTACCGCGAGCCGCCGGGCGGTGACGAGGTTCGAGGTCAGGCCGAGTATTGGGCACTCCGGCCGCTCCCGCGCCACGCGCAGCGCAGTGCTGCCGCCCTCGGTGAAGGCGACGATCGCCGCAGCACCTACGGTGTGCGCGACCTGCCGGCTCGCGGCGGCAATCGCCGAGGCGGAGACCGGTTCCGGCGCCGGGCGGCTCGCCTCGACGATGGCGCGCCAGCCGGGGTCGCGCTCCACCCGCTCGATAATGCGGTCCATGATGTTGACAGCCTCATACGGATACTGTCCGGCGGCGGTCTCGGCGCTGAGCATCACCGCGTCGGCGCCGTCAAATACCGCGGTCGCCACGTCGGACGCCTCCGCGCGCGTGGGCGCCGGCGCCGTAATCATGCTCTCCAGCATCTGCGTCGCGACCACGACGGGAATGCCGCGCTCCCGGGCGGCGCGGACGATGCGCTTCTGGGCGAGCGGCACCTCCTCGGGCGGCAGCTCCACGCCGAGGTCGCCGCGCGCCACCATCACCGCGTCCGACAGCGCCAGGATTTCGTCGAGATTGTCGAGCGCCTGCGGTTTCTCCAATTTCGTCATGATCCAGGCGCGCCCGGCAGTGATCTCCTTCGCCTCCGCCACGTCCTCGGCCCGTTGCACGAAGCTGAGCCCGATGTAGTCCACCCCGTGCGCCAGGGCAAAATCGAGGTCCAACCGGTCCTTCGCCGTCAGCGCCGGGATCGGCAGCGCCACGTCGGGCACGTTCACCCCTTTGCGGTCCGACAGGCTGCCGCCGGTCACCACCTCGGTCTCCAGGTGGTCCTCCCGCACGTGGGTGACGCGGAGCCGCAGCTTGCCGTCATCCAGCAGCAGCGAGGTGCCGATCCCGGCTGCGTGGATGATCTCCGGATGCTGCAGCTCGACCCGCAGGCTGTTGCCGGGCACTGGAGACAGGTCAAGCCGGAACGCCTGCCCGGTCTGCAGCGTGATGCGCCCGCCCTGGAATTTTCCTACTCGCAGCTTCGGCCCTTGCACATCCGCCAGAATACCGATCGGCCGGCCCGACTGCTCCTCCAGCGCCCGGATCATGCCGATCCGAGCGAAATGGTCGGCGTGGGTGCCGTGGCTGAAATTGAGCCGGAACACGTCGGCGCCGCCATAGAACAGGCGGGACAGCACCTCGGGCGTGGAGCTGGCCGGGCCGAGCGTCGCGATGATCTTGGTGCGTCGGCGGCGGCGGAGCTTGATTCGGGCGGACATCGGAGATCCTTACAAGGGCGCGATCAGCACAGCCCGGAGGTCATTCACGTTGGTCAGCGTCGGCCCGGTGCGGACGAGGTCGCCCACCGCGTCGAACAGGCCGTAGCTGTCATGCGCCGAGAGTACGGCACGGGGATCAAGCCCCATCGCCCGTGCCCGCGTCAACGTGCTGGGTGTGACGATCGCGCCCGCCGCGTCCTCGGTGCCGTCGATGCCGTCTGTGTCGCCAGCCAGGGCCCAGATGCCCGCAGCACCGCGCAGCGCGATCGCCAGGCCCAGCAAGAACGCGGTATTGCGCCCGCCGCGACCAGCGGGACCCTGGCCGATGGTCACGGTGGTCTCGCCGCCGGACAGCAGCACGCAGGGCGCTGTCTGCGGGTGGCCGTGGCTGCGCACGCTATGGGCGATGCCGGCCATGACGGTGCCGAGCTCGCGGCTCTCACCCTCCAGCGCGTCGCCCAAGATAAGCGGCGATAGGCCGTGCGCCCGGGCGACGGCGGCAGCGGCGTCCAGCGCCATGGCCGGAGTCGCGATCATCCGGATATCGGTATCGAGTTCATCTGCCTTGGGCGTCTCCGTGCCGTCTGTGCGGGGCAATTCCAGGCGGTAATGCGCGGCGATGGCGCGCACCTCCGCCCATGTCGAAGCATCCGGCACGGTGGGGCCGCTGCCGATGACGGCGGGGTCGTCGCCCGGCACGTCGCTGATCGCAAGGGTGACCACGCGGGCCGGGCGCGCCGCCGCCGCGAGCCGCCCGCCCTTGATGGCCGACAAATGCTTGCGGACCGTGTTCATCTCGCCGATCGTGGCACCGCTTGCGAGCAAGGCCCGGTTGACGCGCTCGGCGTCCGCGAGCGTCAGGCCTGGCGCCGGCAGCTCCAGCAGCGCCGACGCGCCGCCGGACATCAGCGCGATCACCAGGTCGTCTGGCGTCAGGCCCTCGACCGCCGCCAGCACGCGCCGCGCGCCTGCCTCGCTGTTGGCGTCGGGCACCGGATGCGACGACTCCAGCACCTCGATGATGCGGGTCGGCACGGCGTGGCCGTACCGGGTGACGACGACGCCGGTCATCGGCACGTCCGGCCAGGCGTCTTCGAGTGCTGCGGCCATCACCGCGGCCGATTTTCCGGCGCCGACCACCACGACCCGGCCGGCCGGCCGCTCGGGTAGATGCGCCGCTAGCACCCGGCGCGGATCGGCGCTGGCGACGCCCGCATCGAACATTGCCCGCAGCGCAGTGCGGGCCTGCGTGTCGTTCCACGGCATTGGCGTTCCCCTCCCGGATGGCAGCCGTACTATGGACGCAGGTCCGTCATTCCGCCAAGCGACCCGCAGGATTTCGAACTGGCCGTATTGGAGGTTGGCGGCCCTAAAGCTCAAATCCGGTCATCAGGAAAGCAAACGATCCAGTCTTGGTCATTGTGGAATAAGCACTACCTCAAATCACGATATCCAAGCCGCCGGACATCCAAGAATTGCAGATGGTATGACAATGGAAATCGTTTCAATAATCGGTGGGCTCGCTGCTGTGGCATCAACATCCAGCTTTGCTCCCCAAGCGTGGAAGATCATCAAGACACGGGAGACCAAAGGCATTTCCGTCGGCATGTATGCGATCACTGTGGTCGGGTTTGCCCTGTGGTTCGTCTATGGTCTCATGCTTGGGCAGTGGCCGCTGATCTTCACCAATAGCGTATGCCTGGTGCTGTCGGCATTCATCTTTGCGATGAAAATCGTGTCGTCGCGAACCAGGGATGCCGTCGCCGACACCCTGGATCCAGCGGCTGCGAAGCCTTGACCTGAAGGTGGGCAGGGGATGGCGCGCCGGGGTGGGGGACGCCATGTGTCACTTCAGAGGCTTGACCATTGGAGGCGCCCGCTATGACCGTACCCACCCTCGACGACCCGACCCGCACTGAGCTGGAGGCCGCCGCGTTCCGCCGGCTGGTGACGCATCTGCGGGAGCGGACGGACGTGCAGAACATCGACCTGATGACGCTGGCCGGGTTCTGCCGCAACTGCCTGTCCCGCTGGTATCGCGAAGAGGCGGAGACACGAGACCTGCCGCTCACCGACCCTGAGGCGCGGGAGATCGTCTATGGCATGCCCTACAAGGAATGGCAGGCGCTGCACCAGGTCGAGGCGACGGCCGAGCAGAAAGCCGCCTTTGCCAAGACCAACCCAGCGCATTGACCCCGACTCCAGGCGCCGCTAAGCCCCGCGGCTGACCTTCACGGAGGGGGACGCCATGGCCCTGGACACCACCGATTCGCTCGACAACGACCCGCTGGACGAGAGCAAGGCGGCCGAGGCGCAGGTCGGCGGCATCGCGGCGGACCGGCTGCGCAGCCTGATCGAGCGCATCGAGCGGCTGGAGGAGGAACGAAAGGCGCTCGGCAGCGACATCAAGGACATCTACTCCGAGGCAAAGTCGGCCGGCTTCGACGTGAAGGTGCTGCGGCAGATCATCCGCATCCGCAAACAGGAACCGGCGGAGGTCGAGGAGCAGGAGTCGCTGCTGGACGTGTATCGGCGCGCGCTGGGTATGTGAGAGATCGAGCCTAGCTAGGCTTGACCCAAGATCGCTGCTGCCCGGCGGCAAAGTAAGGATAGGTGTCTGCCATCAAACGGCTTGGAGCGGCGCTATTCTTGTCGAGCTGCGCGCGGGCAACGGCGCGCAGCGTCCAGCGGTCCTCGACGGCGCCGACCGGCATCCCGCTTTTCAGGCCGGCTCAGCCGTTGCCATCAGGCTTTCGAACACGAGCTTGACTGTAGTCCCAAGGTCGCGCGCCCGTTGCAGCACGAGGCCGTGAACCAACGCCATAAACAGGTTGGCCATATCGTCCGGAGAAGCAGGCGGTCGTTTGCCCGCCTTTTCGAACAGGGCAGCGATCAGGCGGGCAAGGCTGCTTCGGGTCTGGCTCTGCAACCCGTCATAGTCGGCGGCAAAGGTCGGATTGCGGGCAGCATGCAGCTGCAGCTCGATGTCGAGCCTCGCCCAATCGGCGTCGCCGCCTAAACCCTCGAGGTAGCGGTCGGGGGCTGAGGTGGCATCCTTGCCCTGCTCGACTTCTCCGAGAATGCGCCCAAGGGCCGCAATATCCTGCTCCTTGTGCCGGCGCAGGAGCTCAAGGAGCAGCGCCTCCTTGCTCTCGTAGTTGGAGAAGAACGCGCCCTTCGAAAAGCCGGCCGCCTCAGTAATGTCGCTGATGCTGGTGCCGTCGTAGCCGTTCCGGGCAACGGCCACCCGTGCCGCTTCGAGCAGATGTTCGCGCGTGCGCCCCCGGCTTTCTTCCCGCGTCAACCGTGCCACGCCGTGCATCTCCATCAAGCGATACCAGAGCTCCAAGATACCACTTGCATTTCAGAAACCTATCGGTATCAATTGTGTGACCGAACGGTACGCGAATACCAAACGGTTCATTACAGGAGAGGCGTGCCCCATGCAAACCGCGTTCGTGACGGGCTCCACGGGCCTGACCGGCACCAACCTCGTCCGCCTGCTCGCCGGGCGTAGGGTTCGCAAGCCGCCCGGCCGCCCAAGCGCTCCTGGGCGCGTCGCGCGACGGGGGACGATGGCGCGAAGGAGCGTTGTCGCCCGCTGATCGGCACCGCGGCTTGGCCGCCGGTCATCCCCACGCACACCAACATTAGGAACTACGATCATGAACAGGCGTCTTCTCAATCTCGCCAGTGCTGCCATTCTGGCCCTCGCCGCCGTGCCCACGCTCGCACAGCAGCTTCCGGCTGTGGTAACGCCCAGTGCCAGCGCCGCTGCCCTGGCCGGCGGCTGGCTGCATGACAGCCGAGGCGGGATCATCGGCAGCATCAAGTCGGTCAGCCCCGACGGCCGCACCGCGACGATCGTGCTTGGGGTTTACAAATTTGACAACGTCCATGTGATCGACGTCCCGGCCAGCGCGCTGTACATCGTGGACGGCAAGGCTACGCTGCGCGGTGGGACCGCCGAGGCGCTGAACGTTTCTCCTCTACGGTGATCAAACAGCCTCTCGCCGCAGAGGTTCTTCAATCCCGATGACGTATTGGGGTAATCGATGCGGCGTGACGGCCCGGCTCATGCGGCTGGTGGCAGCGATGTGGATCATTCGCTAGTCCGGCTGCAGCACGCTCCGATGAGTTTGCAGCGCGTGGGCACGGCGGATCTTCTGGCTCGGCGTCAGCAAGCCGTTCTCGATGGTGAAAGGCGGCACCAGGCTGTGCCGGCGGATGCGCTCGGTGACGGACAGGCGCGCATTGAGCCGCGCCACGGCGGCGCCGACGCTGCGTGCATCGCCGCCCTCGGCTGGGACCAGCAGCGCCGATAGCCCGGGCTGGCCATCCCCGCACACGACGGCCTGGGCGATCTCCGGCTCGTGCATCAGCAGCCCCTCGATCCGCGCTGGCGAGACGTTCTCGCCGCCGGAGAGCACAATAATGTCGCGCTTACGGTCGGTGATGGTCAGCAGGCCCTCCGCATCGACCTGGCCGAGGTCGCCGGTGTGCAGCCAGCCGTCGCGGATCGTCTCGGCGGTGGCGGCGGGCTGCCGCCAGTAGCCGTCCATCACCAGTTCGCCGCGCACTAGAATCTCTCCGTCGCCGGCGATCCGCAGCTCGACGCCCTTGAGCGGGCGGCCCACGCTGCCGATTGCGGGGTCGTCCGGCGAGTTGGCGCTGATGACCGGGCCGGCCTCGGTTTGGCCGTAACCCTGCATCACCACGGGGCCGAGCGCCCGGAAAAAGCGGCCGACTTCCGGATCCATCGGCGCGCCGCCCGACATGGCTGCACGGAACCGGCCGCCAAACCGGGCGCGCACCGGGCTTAGCGCCAGGCGGTCGAGCAGGGGCCCAGCGACGCGGTCGGCCAGCGTCATGCGGCCCTCGACCCGACGGAGCCCGGCGGCAATCGCCCGGTGGAACAGCGCCTGTTTCCAAGCAGGCTGCCGCCCGACCTGCAGCAGCACGCGGCTGCGGATCAGCTCCAGAACACGCGGCACGACGGCCATAATGGTGGGGCGGATGGCCAGCATGTCGGCCGCCAGGTGCTCGACGCCGCGGCAATAGACGATCTCGGTCCCGAGGCTTGGCAGGAAGAACTGCCCGACGGTGTGTTCGAAGCTGTGCGAGAGCGGCAGAAACGACAAATAGGTCTCGTTGCGCAGGCGCAGTGGGCGCACGAGTTCGAAGGCGCCGCGGCAGTTGGACAGGATGGCCCGGTGCGGCAGCATCACGCCGCGCGGCAGGCCGGAGGTGCCGCTGGTGTAGATCAGGCAGGCGAGCGCGCCGGGCGGGATGTCGTCGGCTTCGGCGGCGATGTCGTCGGGCGATCCGCGGTCAGCCTCGATCGTGGAGAACAGCGTGCCGCGGCCGGGCTGCATGCAGAGCTTCTGGTCGAGCCCGCCGGTCAGTGCGGCCCCGGCCAGCACGCGGTCGGCGAGCGCGGTCGTGGACGTGACGGCCACCCGGGCGCCGCTGTCCAGCAACAGGTGCGCGTGGTCCTCCGGCGTGTTGGTCACATAGCCCGGCACCGGCACGGCGCGGATTGCCATCAGCGCGGTCTCCAGGATCGGCACTTCGGGCCGGCTCTCGCTGATGATCAGCACGCGGTCGCCGGCGGAGACCCCGGCGGCGCGCAGCCCGCGGGCGACCGACGCGGCCCGGCGGGCGAACTCCCCCCAGGCGACGCCGTGCCAGGCGCCGTCCTGCCAATGCCGCAGCATCGGGCGGCCGGGCCATCTGTGGGCGAGGCCGAACATCATGGCCGCCAGGTTTGGCCAGGTTGGATAGGTGTTGGAGGGGGTGTCGGCCACGCTTGATCCCTAGCTTGCCCTGCGGGTGCTGCGTCCCACCTTAGTTGTCGAAGTATCAGCACGACGGGACGAGCACCAGATGGACCAGCCCACAAACCTTGCAACCAATGCGCATTCCGCCGATGTGCTGCCGTCCTGGGACCTGACCGACCTCTATCCTGCGCCCGACAGTGCCGAACTCACGGCCGACCTTGACCGTGCGGAGGCGGCCGCCAAAGCGTTTGACACTGCGTATGCAGGCAAGGTGGCGGGCCTGTCCGGTGCCGACCTGGCGTCGGTGCTTGCGGAGTATGAGCGGATTGAGGAGATCCTTGGACGCTTGATGTCCTATGCCCAGCTGCAGTTCAGCACCGACAGCTCGGACCCCGGCATCGGTAAGTTCTACCAGTCGGTGAACGAGCGGGTGACGACCATCAGCTCGCATCTGCTGTTCCTGTCGCTGGAGCTGAACCGGATCGAGGAGGCGACGCTCGCAGCCAAGCTCGCCAACCCGGCGCTGAAGCGCTACACCCCGTTCCTGCGCGACCTCCGCGTGTTCCGTCCGCATCAGCTCGAAGACAATTTGGAGAAGCTGCTGCACGAGAAGGAGGTGACGGGCCGCAGCGCCTGGAGCCGCCTGTTCGACGAGACCGTCGCTGGGCTGCGCATTCCGTTGCGCGGCGAGAGCCTGACGGTGAGCGCTGCGCTGAACAAGCTGTCCGACCGGGACCGGTCGGTGCGTGCCGATGCGGCGGCGGCCATCGGCGAGGTATTCAAGAGCAATGTGCGGCTGTTCTCGCTGGTGACGAACACGCTGGCGAAGGACAAGGAGATCATCGATACCTGGCGTCACTATCCGCGTTCGACCAGCTCGCGCAATCGCGCGAACATGGTGGAGGACGAGGTTGTGGATGCGCTCAGCACGGCGGTATCGGCGGATTACGGCCGGCTGTCGCACCGGTATTACGCGCTGAAGGCGAAGTGGCTTGGTCTCGAGAAGCTGGAGCACTGGGACCGCAACGCGCCGCTGCCGGACGATAGCGACCGGCCGATCGCGTGGTCGGAGGCGCGGGACCGCGTGCTGTCGGCCTATAGCGGCTTCTCAAAGGAGCTTGGCGAAGTCGGGCAGCGGTTTTTCGACCACCCCTGGATCGATGCCGGATTGCGCGACGGCAAGTCGGGCGGCGCGTTTGCCCATCCGACCGTGCCGTCGGTGCATCCGTACCTGCTGGTGAACTACCATGGCAAGACGCGGGACGTGATGACCCTGGCGCACGAGCTGGGCCACGGCGTGCACCAGGTGCTGGCGGCGAAGAACGGCTACCTGATGTCCGGCACGCCGCTGACGCTGGCCGAGACCGCGAGCGTGTTCGGCGAGATGATGACCTTCCGCGCGCTGCTGGCCGCCGAGACCGATCCGAAGCGACGCCGCATCATGCTGGCGAGCAAGGTCGAGGACATGCTGAACACGGTCGTGCGGCAGACCGCGTTCTACCAGTTCGAGACGCTGCTGCACAACGAGCGGCGGTCTGGCGAGATCATGCCGGAGCGGATCGGCGAGCTGTGGATGCAGGTGCAGACGGCGAGCCTGGGGCCGGCGTTCAACTTCACGCCGGACTATAGCGTCTATTGGGCCTATGTGCCGCACTTCATTCATACGCCGTTTTATGTTTATGCCTACGCCTTCGGCGACTGCCTGGTGAACGCGCTGTATAGCGTGTTCCAGAACGGGCATCCGGGGTTCGAGCAGAAGTATCTGGACATGCTGCGCGCCGGCGGGACGAAGCGGCACAAGGAGCTTTTGGCGCCATTCGGCCTCGATGCATCGGACCCGGCGTTCTGGCGACGCGGCCTCGACATCATCAGCGGCTTCATCGACGAGCTGGAGGCCGCATAATGAACGATGCAAGCCGTCCCAACCTGTTTGGCGAGCTCAAACGATTTGCCCGGACGTCGGGCGCTGTGGGCGGCATCGCCGCGCGGGTGGCCGGGGAGAAAGTGTTTGGGATCAAGACCGACCGCTTGGCGCACGCCGAGGATCTGAAGAGCATCCTTGGTGGTCTTAAGGGTCCGTTGATGAAGGTGGCGCAGATCCTGTCCACGATTCCGGACGCGCTGCCGGACGAGTATGCCCAGGAGCTGGCGCAGCTGCAGGCAAATGCGCCGCCGATGGGCTGGTCCTTCGTGCGCCGCCGCATGGCTGGCGAGCTCGGGCCGGACTGGCAGAGCAAGTTCGCGAGCTTCGGCCAGGAGGCGGCGGCGGCGGCGAGCCTCGGCCAGGTGCATCGCGCGACCCTGCCGGACGGCACGGACGTGGCGTGCAAGCTGCAGTATCCCGACATGCCGAGCACGGTGGACGCGGATTTGCGGCAGCTTCGGTTGGCGATGAACGTGTTCAAGCGGATCGACACGACGATTCAGGGCGACGACGTCTATACCGAGATCGCCGAGCGCCTGCGGGAGGAGCTGGACTACCTGCGGGAGGCGGCGCAGATGCGGCTGTATGCGCTGATGCTGCGGGACGAGCCGCTGGTCAGTGTGCCGACAGCCGTCGAGGGCTATACGACGCCGCGGCTGCTGACGATGACGTGGCTGCCGGGCAAGCCGATGCAGCAGCGGATCGATGAGGATCCGCCTCTGGAGGTGCGCAACCACATTGCCAAGGCGATGTTCCATGCCTGGTATGTGCCGTTCTACCGCTACGGCGTGATCCATGGCGACCCGCATCTCGGCAACTACCAAATCCGGGCGGATGAAGGCCTTAATCTCCTGGATTTCGGCGCGATCCGGGTATTTCCGCCTAAGTTCGTCCGCGGTGTGATCGACCTATATGAGGCGATCCGCGACGGCGACGTAGCCAAGGCGCATCATGCGTATGAGGGCTGGGGTTTTGAAAATCTGACCAAGGAGCAGATCGGCAACCTGAACCAGTGGGCCGCCTTCGTCTATGAGCCGCTGCTGCAGGACCGGGTGCGGCGCATTCAGGACAATGACGACCCGCAATACGGCCGCAGCGTGGCGGAGAAGGTGCATGCCGGCCTAAAGCAGTCCGGCGGGGTGCGGCCGCCACGGGAGTTCGTGCTGATGGACCGTTCGGCACTTGGGCTGGGCAGCGTATTTGTCCGGTTGCGGGCGGAGGTAAACTGGTTCCGGCTGTTCCACGAACTCGTCGATGATTTTAATACTGAGGCAGTTGCGGCGCGGCAGAAAGCGGCGCTGCTGGAAGCTGGCGTGCCGCCCAGCCTCTAGGGGCCTTGCCACTACCCGGGCGCACGGGGCATCTTGTCGTCCAAAGTTTAAGGGATGGACGCATGCGCCTTGCGGTGCTGAAGGAACAAGCCACGGCGGAAACGCGGGTGGCGGCGACGCCGGACACGGTCAAGAAGCTGGTGACGATGGGCTTGACGGTCGCGATCGAGGCGGGCGCTGGTTTGACAAGCGCGATTGCGGACGCCGACTACCAAGCCGCCGGCGCCGAGATCATGCCCGACGCCGCCGCAGCACTGGCCGGGGCAGGGATCGTGTTCGCCGTGCAGATGCCGGGGCCGGAGGTGCGGGCCATGATACCGCGCGGCGCCTTGCTGGTCGCGACTAGCGGGGCACTCAGCGATCCGGCTTTGGTGCCGGCGCTCGCCGCATCCGGGATCGACGCCTGCGCCATGGAATTGCTGCCGCGCACGACCAGGGCGCAGGGCATGGACATCTTGAGCAGCCAGGCCAACCTCGCGGGCTATAGGGCGGTGATCGAAGGGGCGGCGGCGTTCGACCGCGGGTTCCCGATGATGATGACGGCGGCGGGGACGGTGCCGCCGGCCCGGGTGTTCGTAATCGGCGCCGGGGTGGCTGGGCTGCAGGCGATCGCGACGGCGCGACGCCTGGGGGCCATCGTGTCGGCGACCGACGTGCGCCCGGCGGCCAAAGAAGAGATCAAGTCGCTCGGCGCGACCTATGTCGGCGTCGAGGACGAGGAAACGGCGGGTCAAACCGGCGCCTACGCCAAGGAGATGAGCGAGGCCTTCCGTCAGAAGCAGGCCGAGCTGATGGCGACGACGATCGCGAAGAACGACATGGTGATCTGCACGGCCCTCGTGATGGGCCGCCGCGCGCCGGTGATCGTCAGCCAGCCGATGGTTGACGCCATGCGGCCGGGCAGTGTCATTGTGGACCTTGCGTCCGAGGCTGGCGGCAACTGTGCGGCGACGGTGCCGGGCGAGATCAGCACGACGAAGAACGGCGTGAAGGTGCTTGGCTGGACCAACTGGCCCAGCCGCATTCCGGTCGCCGCCAGCTCGCTGTATTCTCGCAACCTGCTCACTTTTCTCACGGCATTTTGGGACAAGACGGCTAAAGCGCCGGCCCTGCCCGACAGTGACGACATCGTGCGCGGTGTGCTGCTGACCCGCGGCGGCCAGGCCGTCCACGCCCAATTCCAGTCCGCAACGGCGGCATAGCGAGGCTCCATGAACCCGAATCTTTACGCGGACGAGGCCGTTCGGATCGCCGAACGCGCCGCGGCCCTGGCCGACCAACTGCGCGTGGCCAGCGCCGGCGTCGAACCAATCGCGGCGGCGGTCGAGCCGTTCATCTTTCTGCTGGCAATCTTCCTGATGGCCTGCTTCGTCGGCTACTACGTCGTGTGGAACGTGACGCCCGCGCTGCACTCGCCGCTGATGGGCGTCACCAACGCGATCTCGTCCGTGATCGTCGTCGGTGCCATGCTGGCGGTGGGATTGTCCGACAGCAACTGGGCGCGCGCGTTTGGCTTCCTCGGCGTGCTGCTGGCCAGCGTCAATATCTTTGGCGGCTTCGTCGTGACCCAGCGCATGCTGTCGATGTTCCAGGCCAACAAGCGTCCGGTGCGCAAGTAGCATGAGCGCCTCCCTCACAGCACTCGCCTACCTCATCGCCGCCGTCCTGTTCGTACTGGCGTTACGCGGCCTGTCCAGCCCCGTCACCGCCCGGCGCGGCAACCAGTACGGCATGATCGGCATGGGCATCGCGGTCGTCGCGACCCTGCTGCAGCGGGGCATGGCCGGGTCCGGCTTCCTGCTGATCGCCGTGGCAATTGCGATCGGCGGCGCGGTTGGCGTTGTCGTTGCCCGCCGTATTCAGATGACTGCGCTGCCGCAGCTGGTCGCCGCCTTCCATTCGCTGGTCGGCTTGGCTGCAGTGTTCGTCGCGGCATCCGCGCTCAATGCGCCGGCGTCGTTCGGCATCGGCATACCCGGCGCCATTCACACCCAGTCGCTGATCGAGATGTCGCTGGGCCTGGTAATCGGCGCCATCACCTTCTCGGGTTCGCTAATCGCCTTCGCCAAGCTGCAGGGCATCATGAAGGGCGCGCCGATCCAGTTCACCCGGCAGCACCAGCTCAACCTGGGGCTCGGCATCCTGCTGCTGGCGCTGGTCGTGGTGTTCGTCGCGTCCGGCAGCCAGCCGCTGTTCTGGCTGATCGCGCTGCTGGCGTTGGGCCTCGGGTTCCTCATCATCATCCCAATCGGCGGCGCCGACATGCCGGTCGTGGTGTCGATGCTGAACAGCTACTCCGGCTGGGCGGCGTGCGGCATCGGCTTCACCATCCAGAACCTCGCCTTGATCATCACCGGGGCGCTGGTGGGCGCGTCGGGCGCGATCCTGTCCTACATCATGTGCAAAGGCATGAACCGCAGCATCCTGAACGTGCTGCTGGGCGGCTGGGGCACCGACACCGGCGGCGCAGCCCTGGCCAATCCGGCGCATGCCGACCGCTCGGTTCGCGCCGGCAACGCAGACGACGCGGCGTTCATCATGAAGAACGCGTCGAAGGTCATCATCGTGCCGGGCTACGGCATGGCGGTGGCGCAGGCGCAGCACTCGCTGCGTGAGATGGCGGACACGCTGAAGAAGGAGGGCGTTGAGGTGAAATACGCCATCCATCCCGTAGCCGGCCGCATGCCCGGCCACATGAACGTGCTGTTGGCCGAGGCGAACGTGCCGTATGACGACGTGTTCGAACTGGAGACGATCAACAGCGAGTTCAGCACGGCCGACGTGGTCTATGTGATTGGCGCCAATGACGTGACCAACCCTTCGGCCAAGACCGATCCGAAGTCGCCGATCTACGGCATGCCGATCCTGGACGTGGACAAGGCAAAGACGGTGCTGTTCATCAAGCGCAGCATGGCGTCGGGCTATGCTGGCGTGGACAACGAGCTGTTTTTCCGGCCGAATACGATGATGCTGTTCGGTGATGCGAAGAAGATGACGGACGAAGTTGTGCAGGGCTTGACGCACTGATGAGCGGCAACGGCGTCGATCTCGGGGCCATCTACCAGCTGCTCTCGACGGTGGCGGAGACTGTCACGCGTCGCGACCAGGCGCTTGAGGCGCTTGGTCGTGATATGGCGGAGGGGCGTGCGGAAATGCTGGACGTACGTCGATCGATGGCGACCAAAGCCGACATCGCCGAGCTACGCCAAACCGTGACGCACTATCATTCCTCGGTCGTCGGGCACGGCATCCTAATCTCCGACCTGGAAGCCAGGATGCGCCGGGTTGAGGAGCATCTCGACCTGCCGTTGGCGTAAAACACTCAGCTCGCCCGAACCTTCACATAGCTCCCCGGCGCGTCCTCCAGGGCGGACAGGGCACCGTCGCCCGGCACCCGCGCCCGAACGTGGGTATCGTCCAGCGCCGACACCCAGCGCTGCCAATCGGGCCACCAGCTTCCGGCCATCTCGGTCGCACCAGATAGCCAGGTGTCCGGATCGGCCGGCAGTTCCGTATTGGTCCAATAGCTGTATTTGCCGCCCTGCGGCGGGTTCACCACCCCGGCGATATGGCCGCTGGCAGCGAGCACGAAGCGGTTCCGCCCACCTAAGAGCTGTGTGCCGCAATAGGTGCTCTTCCACGGTGTGATGTGGTCCTCGCGCGTGGAAAGGAAATAGGATGGCACCTCGATGCGCCCGAGGTCGATCGGCCGGCCATTCATCTCGATCGCGCCGGGCTGGCAGAGCAGGTTTTCCTGATACATCTGCCGCAGGTAGAACCCGTGCATCCGCGCAGGCATCCGGGTACTGTCGCTGTTCCAGTATAGTAGGTCGAACGGGAACGGATCGTTGCCGAGCAGGTAATTGTTCACGACGAACGACCAGATCAGGTCGTTCGCCCGCAGCATGTTGAAAGTCGCCGCCATTTCGCTGCCCTCGAGGTAGCCGCGCTGCTCCATCTTTTCCTCAATCGCCTTCAGCTGCTCCTCGTCGATGAACACGCCGAGCTCACCGGCCTCCTTGAAATCCAGCATGGTGACAAAGTACGTCGCTGACTTGATGCGGTCGTCGCCTACCGCCGCCATCCAGGCGAGCGTGCTGGCCAGCAGCGTACCGCCGAGGCAATAGCCGATCGCGTTGACCTCCCGCTCGCCAGTTGCCCGCTCGATCGCATCCAAGGCGGCGAGGATGCCCTCAGTGACGTAGTTCTCGAACCCCTTGTCGGCCAAGCGCTCGTCGGGATTTACCCAGCTGATCATGAAAACGGTATGGCCTTGCTCCACCGCCCAGCGCACCAGGCTGTTCTTCGGGCGGAGGTCAAGAATGTAAAACTTGTTGATCCAAGGCGGCGCGATCAGCAATGGCCGCTTCAGCACGGTCGATGTTGACGGCGAATATTGGATGAGCTGCATCAGCTCGTTCTGAAACACCACCTTACCCGGCGTCACGGCGATGTTCTCGCCGATTTGGAACGCGTCGAGGTCGGTCATCTTGATCGTCAGCCTGCCGCGGCCGCGCTCGAGGTCCGACAGCAGGTTAGTCAGCCCGCGCAACAGGTTCTCGCCTCCGGTCTCGGCGGTCTTGCGCAGCACCTCGGGGTTGGTCATCAGGAAATTGGTCGGGCTCATCGCGTCCATAAACTGCCGCGAGTAGAAATCCACCTTCTGCGCCGTCTTGGGATCGAGCCCATCCACCCGGGCCACGACATCCTGCACAAAGCGGGCCGACAGCAGATAGGACTGCTTGATGAAATCGAAGACCTCGATCTCCTTCCAGGCGCTGTCCTTGAAGCGGCGGTCCTTTGGGTCCGCCTCGATGACCGCGCCCGCCTCCATGCCCAGCATCCGGCGCGTCGCATTCTGCCACAGCGTCATGTAGTCCTGCCATAGTCCCAGCTGCGCCTTGGCCATCTTGGATGGGTCCCTCATCAACTGCGTGGTCATCTCCATAAACGCATGCCCGACGTTCATCGGGTCCAGCTCCGGCACATCGCGGGACTGCCGATGCAGCCAATCGGTCACCAGCCGCTGCGAGCGTTCGGCGATATCGGCCATCGACCGTCCGAGCACGGCGGGGTCCGCGAGCTTGAAGCCCGGCGACGCGACCGCTGGAAAATGGGGCTTCCCAAATTGAGAATTGCCGCTCTGGTCCATGGTGGGAGTATCCTTTCCGTCGGGCGCGATGCCGCGCTACATGTCACCAACTGCGTGGGACAGGGTCGGCTGATGGCGATATGCGACCGTATTGAACTTAGGCCTCCGAGCTCTGGGGAACAAGTGACACTCCGGCGGAACGGTCCGGTTAGGGCTGCGCTGTTGGTTGCGGTGCTGGTGACGGCCGCTTGCAGCGAGGTCGAGCGGATGAGCGACAGCAAGCTCACGCTTGATACCCCGATCGGCTGGTGGCACGACCTGCAGGGCGGCAAGATCGCCGAGGTGCGCCCGCCGCCACCTGGTGTGACCGACCCCTATCCGAACCTGTCCCAGGTGCCGCCCCGTCCCACTCCGACCGACCCCGTCACCCGGCGGGCCCTCGCCGCCCGGCTGATTGCCGAGCGCGACCGCACGCGACAGGAAGCGACACAGGATCCGCTGGTTCTGCCGGCCCCTGCCAATGCCGCCTCAACTGGCGCCGCTGCGGCAACCATCGCAGCGGCGCGTCCGCCCGCCCCGCCGCCAGATCCTGGGGCATCCGTGGCGGTGCTGGACGCCGCCACTGCTCCGGCGCCGACTGTGACGCCACTCCCTACTGCCGCGCAGCCGACAGGGGGAGCGCCGCCCGTCAGCGTGGCGTCCGCCGAGCCGCAGCAACCCAAGCCGGCCGTCGAGTCGGGGCCGACGCCGGATCTGCCGACCGAGGCGCCGCCCTTGCCGAGGCTGCGCGGCATTCCGGCGACCGTCAGCGCCCCACCTGTGCCGCGGCTGCCGCCCGGGGTGACGATCGCCTTCCGGCCAGAGTCGGCGGCGCTGCCGTCCAGCGCGGATGCGGCGCTGCGTGAACTGGCGGGCCGACGGGCCGGGGCGGTGATCGCGGTCGCGGCTGGCGGCGACGCGGCCGGGCCGGGTGCGGCGGCGCAGGCCCGAGCCCTGCCGCTCGCGCTGCGGCGAACCCAGAGCATGCAGGACGTCCTTGTCGCGGCCGGCGTGCCGGCAGCGTCGCTGCGCATCAATGCCGCTGCATTGGGTCGCGGCGGCGACGCGCGTCTGCTACAATGATCGAACCCCAGCAGTGATGACCCACCCCGAATGACGCAAGAATTCCACCGTATCCGCCGCATGCCGCCCTACGTGTTCGCCGAGGTGAACCAGGCGAAGGCCGCCGCCCGCGCCCACGGCGAGGACATTATCGACCTCGGCATGGGCAACCCCGACACCGGCACCCCGCCGCACATCGTCGCCAAGCTGATTGAGGCGGTGCAGGACCCGCGCACCCACCGTTATAGCGCGAGCAAGGGCATCCCCGGGCTGCGCCGTGCGCTGGCCGGCTACTACGACCGCCGGTTCGGCGTGGCGCTCGATCCGGAGACCGAGGTGGTGGCGACGCTCGGCTCCAAGGAGGGCTTGGCCAACCTCGCCGCCGCGATTACGAGCCCCGGCGACACGATCCTGGTGCCCAACCCGTCCTACCCGATCCACCAGTTCGGCTTCATCATTGCCGGCGCAAGCGTGCGCAGCATTCCGGCCACGCCTGATGCCAGCATGCTGGAGGCGCTGGAGCGCGCCGTGCGGCACAGCGTGCCGAAACCGACCGCGCTGATCGTCAATTTTCCAAGCAACCCGACGGCCTACTGCGCCGATCTCGCCTTCTACCGCGACGTGGTCGCGCTGTGCCGCAAGCATGACATCTTCATCATGTCGGACCTCGCCTACGCCGAGATCTACTTCGGCGACAATCCGCCGCCCTCCCTGCTGCAGGTTCCGGGCGCCAAGGACATCGCGGTCGAGTTCACCAGCCTGTCCAAAACCTATTCCATGCCGGGCTGGCGCATGGGCTTTGCCGCCGGCAATGCCCGGCTGATCGCGGCGCTGGCGCGGATGAAGTCCTATTTGGACTACGGCGCCTTCACCCCTATCCAGGTCGCGGCGACGGCAGCGCTGAATGGTCCGCAGGACTGTGTGGCCGAGATACGCGGGCTGTATCGCGAGCGCCGCGACGTGCTGGTGCGCGGTTTGAACCAGGCCGGGTGGGACGTGCCGAGCCCCGACGGTTCGATGTTCGCCTGGGCGCCCATTCCGCCCCGCTACGCGCATCTGGGCAGCGTCGAGTTCAGCAAGCTGCTGCTGGCCCGCGCCAAGGTGGCTGTGGCGCCCGGCATTGGCTTCGGCGAGCACGGCGACACCCACGTGCGGATCGCGTTGGTCGAGAACACCCAGCGCCTGCGTCAGGCAGTGCGCAACATCCGCAGCTTCCTGCAGGGCGACAGCAACCACGTGGAGAGCGCTGGCGTCGAGGCTGCGGCGGAATGACCCGCCCGCTGTCGATCGGCGTCGCTGGGCTGGGCACGGTCGGGGCTGGGGTGCTGCGTCTGCTGCGGGACAATGCGGAACTGGTCGCGGCGCGCGCCGGCCGGCCGATCGCCGTCACTGCCGTCTCTGCCCGGGACCGCACCCGGGACCGCGGCGTGCCGACCTCCGGGCTGCGCTGGTACGACGACCCCGTCGCCCTCGCCTTCGACCCGGCGCTGGACGTGGTGGTCGAGCTGATCGGCGGCGCCGAGGGCCCAGCGCGCGAGCTGGTGCAGGCGGCGCTGGCGGCAGGCAAACCTGTGGTGACCGCCAACAAGGCTCTGATGGCGGTGCATGGCGCCGCACTGGCGCAACAGGCGGACAAGGCCGGGGTTACCTTGGCGTTCGAGGCGGCGGTCGCGGGTGGCATTCCGGTGATCAAAACGCTGCGCGAAGGGTTGGCAGGCAACCGTATCGACCGTATCGCCGGCATCCTGAACGGCACCTGCAACTACATTCTAACGGTCATGCGCGAGCGCGGGCGGGAGTTCGCTGACGTGCTGGCGGAGGCGCAGCGGCTTGGCTACGCGGAAAGCGACCCGAGCTTTGACGTGGACGGCATCGATGCCGCGCATAAGCTGGCAATCCTAGCGGCGCTGGCGTTCAACCGGCCGGTCGATTTCGCCGCGGTGCACATCGAGGGCATCCGCGCCGTCTCCGCGCTGGATATCGCCTTTGCCAATGAGCTCGGCTATCGCATCAAGCTGCTGGGTATCGCGCGGCGGACCGAAGCCGGAATCGAGAGCCGGGTGCATCCCTGCATGGTGCCGCAGGCGGCGCCGATCGCGCGGGTTGACGGCGTGCTTAACGCGGTGGTGGCAGAAGGCGATTTCGTCGGCCGCGTGATGCTGGAGGGCAGGGGCGCCGGCGCTGGACCGACGGCGAGCGCAGTGGCGGCGGACCTGATCGACCTGGGGCGCGGCCGGGCCACGCCGGTCTGGGGCGCCGCGTCGGCCATGCTCGCCAACCTGCCGGCCGTGCCGATGTCCGCCCATGTCGGCGCATACTACCTGCGGTTGATGGTCGTGGACCGGCCCGGCGTGATCGCCGACGTGACGGCGGCTCTGCGCGATGCGGGCGTCAGCATGGAGAGCATGCTGCAGCGCGGCCGGGCGCCTGGCGAGGCGGTGCCCGTGGTGCTGGTGACGCACGAGACGAACGAGGCGGCGATGCACCGAGCGCTCGACCAGATCGCCGCCCTCGACGCCGTGCTGGAAGCCCCCACCCTGATCCGTATCGAGCCCGCGTAAGGAGCCTCCCATGACCGACAACCATCCAGAGATCAGCCTAGACCGCAACCTCGCGCTGGACCTGGTGCGCGTGACCGAGGCCGCCGCCCTGGCAGCCTCGCGCTGGATGGGCCGCGGCAAAAAGAACGAGGCCGATGGCGCCGCCGTCGAGGGCATGCGCCGCGCCTTCGACAGCGTGGCGATCGAGGGCACTGTCGTGATCGGCGAGGGCGAGATGGACGAGGCGCCGATGCTGTATATCGGTGAGCGCGTCGGCTCCGGCGGCCCCGCCATGGACATCGCGGTGGACCCGCTGGAGGGCACCAACATCACGGCGAAGGGCGGGCCCAATGCGCTGGCCGTCGTAGCGCTGGCGGAGCACGGCAATTTCCTGCACGCGCCCGACATCTACATGAACAAGATCGCGGTCGGCGCCGGCTTGCCCGATGGGGTCGTGGACCTGGACGCGACGGTCGCCGAGAACCTGCGCAACCTGGCGCGCGCCAAGAAGCGCGAGATCGGCGACCTCGTGGTCTGCATGCTGGAGCGTGAGCGGCACGACGAGATGCTGGCGCATTGCCGGGAGGCCGGCGCGCGCATTATGCTGCTGGGCGACGGCGACGTGGCGGGGGTGATCGCGGCCGGGCTGCCGGAGGGCGGCGTCGATATTTACATGGGGATCGGCGGCGCGCCGGAGGGCGTGCTGGCGGCGGCGGCGCTGCGCTGCATCGGCGGGCAGATGCAGGGGCGGCTGATGTATGAGGACGACGCGCAGATCGAGCGCGCCCGCAGCATGGGCGTGACGGACCCGCGGCACAAATACACCGTTGGCGAGATGGCGAAGGGCGACGTGATGTTCGCCGCCACCGGCGTTACCGGGGGCGCCATGCTGCGCGGCGTGCGTCGATTCGGCAACGGCGCCTATACGCATTCGATCGTCATGCGCAGTAAGTCGGGCACGATCCGCTACATCGAGGCGCACCACAACTTCGCCACCAAGACCTGGCAGCCGGAGTAGCCGCCTGGAATGATCGCGGCCGCACTGGGCGTTGGCGCCAGCCTGACCGGGCGGCGGTGGCTGTGGCGCAACGGCGAGGAACGGGTGGGTTTGGGCATTGCCCAGCGGCTGGGCCTGCCGGAGATCATCGGCCGGCTGCTGGCGGCGCGTGGTGTTGATCTGGATACCGCGGCGCATTTCCTCGACCCGACGCTGCGCGCCCTGCTGCCGGACCCGTCCACGCTGTCCGACATGGACCGCGCGGCCGACCGGCTGGCCGATGCCGTGCTGAAATCCGAGACGGTCGGCGTGTTTGGCGACTACGACGTGGACGGCGCCTGCAGTGCGGCGATTTTGACAACGGTGCTGCGCGGCCTGGGCTGCCGGGTGCTGACCCATGTGCCGGACCGGCTGCTGGAGGGGTATGGCCCGAACGCGCCGGCGCTGATGAACCTGATGCAGCAGGGCGCCACGCTGATCGTCTGCGTCGATTGCGGCACCGCGGCGGCCGTTGCGCTATCGGCCGTGCAGGGTCGGGCGGATGTTGTCGTGCTGGACCATCACGCGAGCGATGGGCCGCCGCCGCCGGTGCTGGCCACCGTCAACCCGAACCGTCTGGACGACAGCTCCGGTCTGGGCGGCGTATGCGCGGCGGCGATCGCTTTTTTGTCGGTCATCGCCATGGTGCGGGTGCTGCGCCGGGCCGGGTTCTTCAACGGGCGGGCCGAACCGGATCTGCGCGAGCTGCTGGACCTCGTGGCGCTCGCGACGGTGTGCGACGTCATGCCGCTGCGGGGTTTGAACCGCGCGCTGGTTACCCAGGGACTGCGCGTCATGGCCCGGCGCGCCCGTCCGGGGATCGCGGCGCTGCTGGAGGCGGCGTCGGCCCGCGACCTGCCGACCGCGTTCACCTGCGGCTTCGCGCTCGGTCCCCGCATCAACGCGGCCGGGCGCATCAGCCAGGCCGACCTTGGGCTGCGGCTGCTGCTGTGCGGCGACCCTGTCGAGGCGCGGGCTTTGGCCGAAACGCTCGACGCCACCAACCGCGAGCGTCAGGCGGTGGAGGCCGGGGTGCTGGAGGCGGCGCTGGAGCAGGCGGCGATGCAGTCGGCAGCCGGACACGCGGCGATACTGGTGCACGGCGCGGGCTGGCATTCCGGGGTGGTGGGCATCGTGGCTGGGCGGATCAAAGAGCGGCACAACCGCCCGGCCTGCGTCGGCGCGCTGGCGGATGGGCTGGTGCGGGGCAGCGGGCGTTCGGTGCGCGGCGTGGACCTCGGGAGCGCCATCATGGCGGCGCGGCAGGCTGGGTTGCTGCTGACGGGCGGCGGGCATGCGATGGCAGCGGGGTTCGCGCTGCATGAATGCGACGTGCCGGCGTTTCATGCCTTTCTGAACGAGCGCCTGGCGCATGCGGCGGCGCTGCCTTGCGTCGCTGACCTTGCGGTGGAGGGGACGCTGGCGGTGCCCGGCGCCACCGTTGATTTGGCGCAGCAGCTTGCCCGGCTGTCGCCCTACGGCAACGGCAATGAGGAGCCAGTGTTCGTGCTGCCGCGCGCCCAGGTGGTCCGCGCCGACCGGATCGGTAAGGAGGGCGCGACGATCCGCGCCTATGTGCAGGGTGAGGGCGGCGGGGCGCGATTAAAGACGTTGCTGTTCCGGGCACGGGACGGTGCGCTGGCCGACGCGCTGCTGAACCGGGGAGCGCCGCTGCATCTGGCCGGACATTTGCGGGCGGAGGAGTGGAACGGCAGCGTCACCGCCGGCTTTTTTATCGCCGACGCTGCAATCGCCGAGTAGAGTTAAAGCGCTGTGCGTTCGAGTACTTGACTCACCGCTTTGCTGAAGGCCTCGCATAGCGCCGGCAGGTTCGAAGGCTTGAGCATGCCGAGATGCGTGCCGGACATCGAAATGACGGTCAGGTCGGGACAGCAGTGATTCCAGCCCAGATGGCGGGCAGCGTTCGCACTGTGCTGGGCGGTTCGAAACAGGTAAACCGGCACATGCAGCGGTGGCAGGGCGTCGCGGCGCACGGCCCACTCGCGCAGTAATGGCTCCATGTGCTGCGACAGCAGGTCGCGATCGAGATAGACCTTGAATTTGCTTGGCAACCAGCGTCGTGGTACCCGGGCATAAAGCTGAAGCAAGGGCTGCCAGCGCGGGCTTTTCAGCCTTCGAGCCGTCGCATAGGCGAGTTTGCTGGTCCCTTCACCACGGCGAACGGCGGCTGCGAAACCCGCCAGCTCCTGCCGGTGCGTCATTGGCGCACGCAGCGCACCTGGCGAAACATCAATCCCAGGTTGCGCCTCGATATCGAGAAGGCCGAGGAAACACACGTAATAACCGGCCTCACGCAGCCGCATCGCCACCGCGAACGCGACGATGCCGCCAAACGAGTAGCCGGCGAGTAGGATCGGGCCGGTTGAGCAACACATTTTGATCTGCGCGACCGTGTCGCTGACCAGGGCATCGAGCGAAAAGTCCGGGTCGTGCAGCAGGGTACGCCAGGACGGGTAAAGAATTTGTACAGTCCGCACCGGCTCTCGACAGGCAGCACCGACCTCAACCAGCTTTGGATCGTGGCCGCCCATCCCCGGAAAGAGGAACAAGTGAGGCGTTTTTGATGATACTGGACTGCGTTGGGCAGAGCGGATGCTGTTATGCACGAGCGAGCCTTCGTCAGATGTCGCCCAATGGTCGAGCGAGGATTGCGTCTCCATGCTGGGCGTCACCTCCTTCCACGACGTCGCTCAGTTTTTTGATCGATGCTCAGCGCGCCTTCGGCCCTGATGCAGGCGTCTCGAGATCATAGGCGTAGATTGGCGATAGGTTGCGGCTGTCTTGGAGCAAAATTGTGACAGCATGCGCAAGCTGCAAGACATGACCTGGACGGACCGCGTTACCGGACACACCGCCGGTTAGGCCGCGCGACCGTTATCCGCCGGCGTCCCGAAACTCGCTGTTTCAAAAACCGTTCAGATCATGGCCAAGCCGTCATGATCGCCGCCGGACCAGCGCCGACGTCGAGCGGCGTTCCGGCCCAGAGCTTGGTGCCATCCCAGCGGAACACCTGGATCGTGCGTTCCACCATATTCTGCACCAGAACGGTCCGGCCATCGCGGGTAAAGACGATGCCTTGAGACCAGCGGCCAATTGGCACCTCGACGACTTGTTTCAACCGCTTGTCGGCGAGCGCATACATCGCCAGCCGGCCCCGGTCGCGATAAAATGGGTTGTCGGCCGGCTTGGTCGTGCCCTCCTGGGTGCCGACCGCCAGGAACTTGCCGTCGGGCGACCACTTGAGGCCTTCAGGCGAGCGGCCGACCGAGATCGTCTGCACGGTGCGGAACGGCTCCGCAGTCAGGTCGATAAGGCTGATGGTGTCGGCGTCGCCATTGCCGCGCCCCATGTTGCCGACCGCCGCCATCGTGCCGTCGGCCGTGACGTCGATAGTATAGGGTGCCACCCCGGTCGTGATTTGCCGGTCGCCGAGCGTGACCCGGGCGCCGTCGATGTTCAGCACCTGAATGATGTGGTCGCCGTTGCGGGTCACCAGCGCGGCCTTGCCATCGAGGGTGAAGGCAATGCCGCTCGGCATCGATTTCGGGTCGATCATCAGCGTTTCGGCCGGGCTCAGGCGACGGTCCTTGATCGTGAACACCGACAGCGTGCCGGCGAAGCGGTTCGCGACCAGCGCCAGCGTGCCGTCAGGAGAGATGCGGACCGTGGTGGCGCCAGCTCCCGCCTGCAGCGACTGCGCCACCTGCGGCGGCGTCACCGTGAGGTCGATTACCGAGACCCGATTGTCTGGGCTGATGCCCGCCGGACCGGAGGCGTTGGCCCCAGTAGCATTGATCTTGGTGGCCGATGTCACGATGGCGAAGCTCTCGTCCTTGGCGATCGCCACCGCCATAGGCGGGCCGACAACGCTGCCGGGCACCTCGAGCGTCGCGAGTATGCTGGGCGGATAGGACGCCAGGTCGATGACGCTGATGGTGTCGGCGGACGCCTCGGGAGCAACTACCTGGACGCCGTTGTCCAGCACGGTATGCGCGTCGTTCGATGAGATCGCGAGGTCGGCGCGCGCTGGTCCGGTCAACGTGGTCATGGCCAGCAGGCCGGCAAGCAACATCCGCATCGCATATCTCCCGCAGAATTTGGTATAAACGTTACGACACGTTGCGCCGGTTCGCCAGACCTTCGACATGCTCGGCAATAGCCATGGCGGAAGTAAGGCCCGGGCTCTCTATGCCGAACAGGTTCACCAGGCCGCCCAGCCCGTGCTGCGCCGGGCCGGAGACGACGAAATCGGCCGCCGGCTCGTTGGGTCCGCTGATCTTGGGACGGATCCCCGCGTAGCCCGGCGTCAGTGCGCCGTCCGGCAAGCCCGGCCAGTAGCGGCGGATGGCCGCATAGAACCCGTCGGCCCGGCGGATATCGACGTCGTACTCCTCGTGCTCGACCCACTGCACGTCCGGCCCGAACCGTGCCTGGCCGCCGAGGTCCAAGGTCAGGTGAACCCCCAAACCCGCCGCCTCCGGCACGGGGTAGATCAGACGGTGAAACGGGGCGCGGCCGGCCAACGAGTAGTAGCTGCCCTTGCATAAATAGGCGTACGGGATGGTCTCCGGCGGGATGCCGGCGATGCAGCGTGCGATGTCGGGCGCACGGAGGCCGATGGCGTTCACCAGAACCTCGCATTCAAGCTGCATCGGCTCGTCGCCGCCGATCCGGAGCATGAAGCCGCCCCCTGGCCGCGTTGAGCCGGACAGCACGGGGGCGTGACAGACGACGGCGCCGCCGGCGTTCTCGGTGTCGCCCTGGAAGCTAAGCATCAGCGCGTGGCTGTCCACGATCCCGGTGCTGGGCGACAGCAACGCCGCCGCGGCTCGTAAGGCAGGCTCCAGCCGCTGCGTGTCCGCCGTGTCCAGCCACTCCAGGTCGTCCACGCCGTTCAGGGCGGCCTTGGCGCGGATGATGTCGAGGGTCGGGACCTCCGCGTCTTCGGCGGCGACGATCAGCTTGCCTAGGCGGCGATGCGGGATGCCGCGTTCGGCGCAGTAAGCATACAGCATGTGCTTGCCCTGGACGCAGAAGCGCGCCTTGAGGCTGTTGGTTGGATAGTAGATGCCGGCGTGCACGACCTCCGAATTGCGCGACGACGCGCCAGTGCCGATGCCGCCGGCTGCCTCCAGCACCCAGACCTCGCGGCCCGATAACGCCAAGGCGCGGGCGACGGCCAGGCCGACCACCCCAGCGCCGATCACCACGCACTCCACCCGTTCCGTCACGCAAACTGCTCCTATTGCGGGTAAAGTAGGCGCGGGCGCGTGTCCGGGGTCAAGTCGGACGCTCGCGATCCTCGTCCTCGCGGTCGCTGGAGACGCCAACGGTGCGGATCAGCGCCGGGTGCAATACATAGGCGTCAAGCCGGTCCGGACGCGGAATGCCGTGCCGCAGGCGGTCGAGCACCTGCCAGGCGTGCGCATGGCGGGGCAAAGCGGCGATGGCGGGCGGGTCCATGCCATAGGCGAGCAGCCGCCAGTCCAGATCGCCGGTGAAGCCGTCTTGTGCCACCCAGGCCAGCAGCTTCGCCGCGCCTTTTGCGCTGATAATGTAGCCGTCGCCGCCGGGCGCGTTGTCCTCTGGCAGGAAGCTGAGCATGGCGTCGGCGAGCCGGTGCAGACTAGGAGCGTCAGCTGCGTCCGGGTCCAGCCGCGGCTCGAGCCGGTCATTGACGAAACAGATATCGTAGTCCGGCGTCAACCCGAGCGGGCCAAGTCGGGCCGGAAGCGGGAGCAGCGGGATCACGTCGTCCTCGATGACCAGTAGGTGACCGAGGCTTTGCAGCGCGAGACTCTCCCAGGTGGCGGCATGGCTCAGGAAACAGCCTAGCGTGCCGCGCATGGCCGGATCGGCCGGACAACCGAGTAAACGCTGGACCGCTGAGAGCGGCAGGCGGCTGCCCTCGACGGCGGGAATGCGATGCAGCGGCGCGGGACCGTGGCCAAACAGCCGCTCGGTCCAGGCACGGCGTTCGGTGTTGCGGTCGAGGTTCACGACGGCGATGCCGTAGTCGTGCCCATGCGGCGTTTGCGCGGCGAGCCAGGCGCCAACCCGCTGATACATCAGCGCCGCTTTGTGCTTGGCCGCATACTCGGCGTTGCCGGGATCAAGCCGCAGGGCGGCGGCAAAACCCTGCGCCGCCATGGGCCAGTCGCGCCGCTGCCGCGCCACGTCGGCGCGCAATGCCTGCAGCGCTGCGTGGCCAGGCCGATCTTTGAGCAGGTCGGCGGCGCGTTGCCCTAACGTGTCGAGGTCGTCCATGTGGTAGGCGTACAGCGCGATGTAGTGCGCCAGCCACTCCGCATCCGGCAGATGCTGCGCCGCTCGGCGAAACTGCGGGTCGGAGTCCGGATAATGCAACGCGGATTTCAGGTCCCGCTTGAGTTCAAGCGCCAGGGTCCAATCGTCCGGCGCCTGCCTCAGCAAAGCCCGCCATGCCTCGATCGCACGCCCATGCTCTCCGGCTGCACGGGCGTTGAGCGCTGTGGTTCGGAGGGCGTTAAGGGTCGTCATCGGCGTCACGGTGTCTAGCAGAGGCTGGATGGGAAAGCGCGTCGTCGGATCTTTTATTTGAAGTACGATGCGAGGAGTGTCCGTCAAACGAACGCTTGGCGAACACTCGGCCATGATGGTCTGCTTCCAACCCACAGCGGATAACGCAGGCCCGTCGCCTGACAGTTCGGCTGAATACCTGAACTGTGCCATCATCCAACCAGCATGGACCAACCTCTTCCTAGCTTGGGCTATACCGAAACCAAGCGGTTGCACCTGCAGCCTCTCAGGCTATCCGATGCCGAGGCGTTCCGCGCCATGACAGACGAGCCTACCATCATTGATGCCATTTATTTCCTTGAGCGGCCGTTCAGGCTGGTTGACGCTGAGAAACTCATCATTGGCGATAATGATGGCCGAGACTGCTTCTGGGGCGTGTGGAAGCGAGAAGGCTTAATTCTGCTTGGCACTGTCGGCACACATCTGAAAGGCACCGACGAGATCGAGGTTGGCTACTGGTTTGCGAGCGCCTCGCAAGGTCTTGGACTAGCGTCCGAGGCCGTGACAGGTGTCATGTTGGTCCTTTTGGACAACTATCCCAAACGTCGGATTATCGCAGAGTGCAAGCCGGAGAACCAGGCGTCACGGCACCTGCTGGAAAGGGTTGGCTTCCGGGCAGACAATGCAGGCGACGCACGCCCCGGCCGCCAAAGGTTGATCTTTGTCTAATAGAAACCTCGGCTTGCCTGTCGCGAATGTCTGCTGTCCACCCGAAGCAGCCTTATGAAATGCTTGGTGCGCCCCAAAATACCTGTCCGTCAAACCACCCATGACCGGTCACCCTGGATGTGTTCGAAGACTCTGCTCTTCTTTGGAGTGAACCCCTGAAGTGAGACAAATAAAGTCGGACAGCTCCTAACGAGGAGAACATTCGGAGCACCTCGCCGAGCTCGGCCACTACGGCGTCCTTAGCGTCGGTCAAGGTACGAGACCGGCCTTTGTGGGCGCACGCCGCACGCCGCCGGCGCGCTTCCAAGCCATGGTGGTGCCCCGTACGGGATTCGAACCCGTGTTACAGCCTTGAAAGGGCCGTGTCCTAGGCCTCTAGACGAACAGGACCGCGCCGCGGGGCGTAGCGCGGGCCGGGCGGTCTGGTCAAGCGGCTAAGCGGTATCCGCCGCGCGAAGGCCCAGCTCGCGCTCCATTGCCTCGCGCATCAGAAACTTTTGCATCTTGCCGGTGACGGTCATGGGGAACTCGTCCACGAACCGCACGTAGCGCGGCACCTTCTGATGCGCGATCTGGCCGCGGCAGAACGCCTGGACCTCGGCCTCCGTCAGGCTCTCCCCGGCGCGCAGCTTCACCCAGGCGCACAGCTCCTCGCCATACTTCGGGTCCGGCACGCCGAAGGCCTGGATGTCCTGGATAGCCGGGTGGCGATACAGGAATTCTTCCACCTCACGCGGATACACGTTCTCGCCGCCGCGGATCACCACGTCCTTGATGCGGCCGACGATATTGCAGAATCCCTCCTCGTCAATCGTCGCCAGGTCGCCGGTGTGCATCCAGCGCGCCGCGTCGATCACCCCACGGGTGCGCGCCTCGTCGCCCCAGTAACCCAGCATCACGCTGTAGCCTCGGGTGCACAGCTCGCCGGCCACGCCGCGCGGCACGATGCGGCCCTCGGCGTCGATGATCTTCACCTCCAAATGCGGATGCACCCGGCCCACCGTGCTGACCCGGCGCTCCAGCGGATCGGAGGTTGAGCTCTGGAAGCTCACCGGGCTGGTCTCTGTCATGCCGTAGCAGATGGTAATCTCCTCCAGGTGCATGCGCTCGACGGCGCGGCGCATCACCTCAATGGGGCAGGGCGACCCCGCCATGATGCCGGTGCGCAGGCTGCTGAGGTCAAAGCGGTCGAACTCTGGGTGTTCGAGCTCGGCGATGAACATGGTCGGCACGCCATGCAGGCCGGTGCAGCGCTCGTTCGCGACGGTTTGGAGGACGTCCAGCGGGTCGAAGCCCGGCCCCGGATAGACCATCGCGGCGCCGTGCGTGGTGCAGGCGAGATTGCCCAGCACCATGCCGAAGCAGTGATACAGCGGCACCGGAACGCATAGCCGGTCTTGCTCTGTCAGGCGCATGGCCTCGCCGATGAAGAAGCCGTTGTTCAGGATGTTGTGATGGGTCAGCGTAGCGCCCTTCGGCACGCCGGTGGTGCCGCTAGTGAACTGGATGTTGATCGGGTCATCGAACTGCAGCAACGGCTGCAGGCGGGCCAGCTTCGCCCGGTGCGCGTCGGTGGCGAGGCCGGGCACGTCGTCAAACGGCAGGCAGCCCGGCGCCGCGCCGCCGATCTGGATCACTGTCCGCAAGTCCGGCAACCGCTCGCTGTTAAGGCGGCCCGGCGTCGAGGCCGCAAGCTCTGGCACGATCTGCGTCAGCATGCCGAGGTAGTCGCTGGTCTTGAACGCCGTCGCCGTTACCAGCGCCTTGCAGCCCACCATGCGGAGCGCAAACTCAAGTTCCATCACACGGTAGGCCGGGTTCACGTTGACCAGGACAATGCCGGCCTTGGCGGTGGCGAACTGTACAACGACCCACTCGGCGTTGTTCAGCGACCAGATGCCCAGCCGGTCGCCGCGCTCCAGGCCCAGCGCCAGCAGCCCGGCGGCGAACGCTTCCGCCCGCCGCACCAGCTCGGCATAGCTCCAGTGCACGCCTTGGCTGCGCACGATAAGCGCCGGGCGGTCGGGAACGCGGGCGGCGGTGCGGTCTAGGTTCTGACCCAGCGTCTCGCCGAGCAAAGGCAGGTCCCAGGCGCCGTGGACGTAGCTGATCGGTGGATTGATCGCTGTGGTCATACGCCGCTCCTGGCCTATATTCGGCCTGAACACAAAAGGAATCCTCCAGTGTCCGCAAGCCTGCCCAACCGTCTGCCGGGCCTTAATTTTGACCTGGGTGAGACCGCCGACATGCTGCGCGGGTCGGTCGAGACCTTTGCCGCGGACGAGATCGCGCCCCGTGCGGCGGAGATCGACCGCAGCAACGACTTCCCGGCCGATCTATGGCGCATAATGGGCGACCTGGGCGTGCTGGGCATCACCGTCGAGGACGAGTATGGCGGCGCCGGGATGGGCTACCTCGAGCATTGCGTGGCGATGGAGGAGATCAGCCGCGCCAGCGCCTCGGTGGGTTTGAGCTATGGGGCGCATAGCAACCTTTGCGTGAACCAGATCCGCAAGAATGGCACCGAGGCGCAGAAGCGGCGCTATCTGCCCGGCCTGGTCAGCGGGGAGCACGTGGGTGCCTTGGCAATGAGCGAGAGCGGCGCCGGGTCGGACGTGGTGGGCATGCGGCTGCGGGCGGACAAGCGCGGGGACCGCTACGTGCTGAACGGCACGAAGATGTGGATCACCAACGGGCCGGAGGCCGACGTGCTGGTGGTCTATGCCAAGACCGATCCGGCGGCTGGGTCGCGCGGCATCACGGCGTTCCTGATCGAGAAGGGCATGAAAGGTTTTTCCTGCGCGCAGAAGCTCGACAAGCTCGGCATGCGCGGCAGCAACACCGGCGAATTGGTGTTCCAGGACTGCGAGGTGCCGGAGGAGCATGTGATGGGCGGTGTGGGCCGCGGAGTGAACGTGCTGATGTCCGGGCTGGACTACGAGCGCGCGGTGCTGGCGGCGGGGCCGCTCGGCATCATGCAGGCCTGCATGGACGTGGTGCTGCCCTACATCCACGAGCGCAAGCAGTTCGGCCAAGCGATCGGCGAGTTTCAGCTCATGCAGGGCAAGATCGCCGATATGTATACGACGATGAATGCCGCCAAGGCGTATGTCTATGCCGTCGCCAAGGCCTGCGACCGCGGCGAGACCGCGCGCAAGGATGCGGCCGGCGCTATCCTGTATGCGGCGGAGCGCGCGACCTGGATGGCGCTAGAGGCGATCCAGGTGCTGGGTGGCAACGGCTACATCAACGACTACCCGACCGGGCGGCTGCTGCGCGACGCCAAGCTGTATGAGATCGGCGCCGGAACCAGCGAGATCAGGCGGATGCTGATTGGGCGAGAGCTGTTTCGGGAGAGTGCTTAAGCTTGACTCATATACTGACGGAATATGATTTTATTTCGCCTCCGATACTTTTACAAACAGTTTCCACAAGCTTCGGCATTCCACTATCACATGCGCTCTTTGATTTCTGTAATATGGGTTGTGTCTGACGAGCCTTGCGATAAACATCATTTAAATCAAATATCGGAAATATGATAGACGCGAAAATAATCATCAGAGCGTAAATATTTAGGATTGCACCATCTGGTCGTATTAAAGATGACCATAGCAGTAGTAACACATTTCCTAATGTGACAAAAAAATGCAAGCTATAAAGATTGCCTCTAAGATCATCGAAGTATATTTTTTGTGATCGATTAAGTTGATTCAGCAGATCAATCATACGCTCTAAACTAGTTTTTGTTGTATTGGAGTTTCTGGCTTTCTTGCTGACATATTCTATCGTCAAATTTATTTTTGGTCCGAGTGCATGTTGCAGTTGTGGTCCTGCAACAGCGAAGGCGATACTCGTAGCCGCACCAAGCGCGAACATAGATCGCATATGCTCGACCTTTGTTGAACTAGAGCACCACTGATTAAAGTTCGCTATATTAGACGTAGCTACAAGTAAAACAACAGAAACCGCTATAAAGAGAAAACCTAAGAACATCGGAACAAGAATGCGGTTTAGTTTTTCAAAAGCCATTTAGTCCAACTTTTATGGGAGTGTGAAGCTGCGTGTGGTCATTCGACCGCTCCACTAAAACGCTGTCTGCCCATTTGCGATTGCTCTGTGTAGTGGATTGTGCCAGTTATCTTATAGCCGCGCCCGCACGGCCGCTACGGCCTGCTGCAGATCGCCAAGCTCGATCAGCCCGGCGAACAGCTTCTTGCCGACGATCAGCGCCGGGGTGCCTTGCAGTCCGATCTGCTGCGCGAGCGCGATGTTGGCGTCGAGCCGCGCCTTGATAACGGGGTCGTCCATGTCGCGCAGTAGGCGTCCGCCGTCGAGGCCCAGGCGCTCGGCGGCAGCGCGCAGCGTGTCACGCGTCGGCGGGGCGGCATCGTGCATAATCACGTCCTGCAGCTTGAAATAGCCGCCCTGGCGTTGTGCAGCCAGCAGGGCGCGGCTTTCTAACTGGCTGGCGGGACCCAGGATCGGCAGGTCCTTGAACACGATTCGCACGTTTGGGTCGGCCCGTAGCAGCGCAGCGTGGGTGGGCAGCATACGGCGGCAGTAGGGGCAGCGCGTGTCGTAGAACTCGACGATGGTGACGTTGCCCATTGGATTACCCAGCACCGGATCGGCCGGGTCCACCAGGCTGCTGGCCAGTTTTGCCAAGACATCCCGCGTGGCCGTCTCCTCGCGCCGCGCGTCATCGGCCTGCAGCGCCTGCAGCGCCTCGCGCAGGATCGACGGATCGGTGCGGAGCGCCTCGCGCAGCACACCGACGATCTCGGCCCGTTGGGCGGCGGTGATGCCTTGGCTGACGGCTGGGGTGGCCAGCAGCGACAGCGCGAGGGCGGCGGTGAGGGCAGGGCGCATCCGTGGAGACCTCAAACAGGGGGTTGCATCGCTGACCTGGAATAGCATCGGTTGCCGGTCGAAGCGAAGGCCGCTATGGCACGACGCTCAGGATGCGAAAGGAATAATCGTTGGGACACCGCAGGATCCAGGTCGCGGCACCCGGGCACGCAGCCGACAAGGCACGGCGCGAGGCGGTGCGGCGACGCGCTGTGGTCCTGCTGACGTCGGCGCTGGCGATGTCCGGCTGCTCGAGTCTTGGATCGCTCAAGCAGACCTTCCTGGGCGGGCAGTCGGGCACCGAAGGGCCGCAGCGGCTGACAGGGTTCATCGGCGCCGCCGTGGCCGACGAGGGACGGGCGGCGCTGGCGGCGCGCGAGGTCCTGGCGCTTGGCGGCACGGCGGCCGACGCAGCGGTGGCGTTGGGGTTTACACTGGCGGTCACCTTGCCTTCACGCGCCGGGCTGGGTGGCGGCGGCGCTTGCCTCGCCTATAGCCCGGACCGCAACGGGCCCGGCCAGGGCAGTCCCGAGGCCATTGTTTTCACCCCCGTCGCTCCCAGCGCCACCCTGCCCAATACCGACCGTCCGGCTGCAGTTCCGATGCTGGCCCGCGGCCTATTCGCCCTGCACGCGCGCTATGGCAAGCAACCCTTTGAGGGCCTGATCGCTCCGGCCGAGCAGCTCGCCCGGTTCGGCGTGCCAATCTCCCGTGCCTTGCTGCGCGACCTGGCGCTGGTGGCCGGGCCGCTGGCGGCAGATCCCAATGCGCGCGCCGTGTTCGCGCCGGGCGGCGTGCCGCTGGCCGAGGGCGGAACGCTGGTGCAGAACGACCTCGGCGGCACCCTGGCGCAACTCCGCACCGCGGGCGTGGGCGACCTGTATCAGGGCGCGCTGGCCCGCCGCATGGAGGACGCCTCCCGCGTCGCCGGCGGCGGACTTACCTTGGCGGATCTGCGGGCCGCGCTGCCGCGCACCGGCGCACCGCTCGTGATATCAGCGGGACGGGACAGCGTGGCGTTCCTGCCGCCGCCGGCCGATGGCGGCGTTGGAGCCGCGGCGGCGTTCCAGGCGCTGGAGGCCAACCCGAACGACGTCCCAGGTGCGCAGGCGCGGGCGATCGGCACCGTCGCCCAATGGCGCCAAGGCGGCGGCGATGCCCAGGCGGTGCTGGCGTCTGCGTCCACGAACGGGTCGCTGCCATCCCTGCCGGCCTCCACGGGGTTTGCCGTGCTCGACCGGAATGGCAACAGCGTCGCCTGTGCAGTGACAATGAACAACCTGTTCGGCACCGGGCGCGTGGCACCTGGCACCGGCATTCTGCTCGCACCATCGCCCCGTGCGGTCGCGCCGCCGCTGCTCTCGGCGGCGATCGCCTGGAACGCCAGCGTGCGCGGCTTCCGCGCCGCTGTCACCGGGTCCGGGCAGGAGGGCGCGGCGCTCGCGGTCGCGGTGGGCCTGACGAATGCGCTGCGGTCCACCGCCGCCATGCCGGCCATGGTGCCGGAGCCCGGGCGCGCCAACGCCATCGCCTGCTCGCGTTATCTGCCGGATAATGACGGCTCGTGCAGCTCGGCGGTCGATCCGCGCGGCACCGGGCTCGCGGTCGGCAGCAACTAGCGTGGCGTTGAAGATCGGCCGGGGGGCGCACGCGCCGGGCTTCCTGGTGATGGACGTGATCGCCGCTGCTAACGCCCGGCAGGTAGCGCTTGGGCCGTCCGATCCGCGGGTGATCCGCATGGAGGTCGGCCAGCCCGGCACCGGGGCGCCCGCCGGTGCCATCGCGGCGGTTACGTCAGCACTGCGCGGCGTTGATCCCCTCGGCTATACCGAGGCATTGGGCCGCCTGTCGCTACGCGCCCGCATCGCGGCGCACTACCAGGATTGGTATGACGCCGCGGTGCCCGCCGGACGGATCGCGGTGACGATGGGCGCGAGTGCCGCGTTCCCGCTGGCGTTCCTCGCGGCGTTCGACCCCGGCGACCGCGTGGCGCTGGCGGCGCCGTTCTACCCGCCCTACGTCAACATCCTGACCGCGCTCGGACTGCTGCCGGTCATCGTCGAGACCGGGCCCGCCACCCGCTATCAGCCAACCGTTGCATTACTGGATCGGCTTGACCCAGTGCCGGACGGCCTCATTGTCGCCAGTCCCTGCAACCCCGCCGGCACGATGCTGACGCCGAACGAGCTCGCCGCCATCGCCGCCTGGTGCGACGCGCGCGGGGTGCGGCTGATTTCCGACGAGATCTATCACGGGCTGCACTATGACCGGCCGATTTCGACCGCTGCCGCGTTCAGCCCGCATGCCATCGTCATCAACAGCTTCTCCAAGTATTTCAGCATGACCGGGTGGCGGGTCGGCTGGATGGTGCTGCCGGACGATCTGGTGCGGCCGGTCGAGTGCCTGGCGCAGAACCTGTTTATCTCGGCGCCGCATATTTGCCAGGTGGCTGCGGAGGCCGCGTTCGACTGCACGGCCGAGCTGCAGGCCAACGTCGCGCGCTACCGCCGGGCGCGCGACCATCTGCTGGCGGCGCTGCCGAAGGCTGGGTTCCCGGACATCGCGGCGGCGGATGGGGCGTTCTACATCTATGCCGACATCGGCGCGCGCACCAACGACAGCGTGGCGTTCTGCGCCCGCATGCTGACCGAAGCCGGCGTGGCCGCGAGCCCCGGCGTCGATTTTGACCGGACCCGCGGCATCCGCACGATGCGGTTCAGCTATTGCGGGCCTGAGGCCGATATGATCGAGGCGGCGGTCCGGTTGGCACGCTTCTGCTGAGCAGTTGTCACAGCGGGGCGCTGTAAAGGCGCCCCGCTGACAGTTTTGCCCATCGTCGTATCAGGCGTCAGCGTCGCCACCAGCCACGCCGCTTCTCGGCCGGTGAAGCGGTGCCGTCGATCAATGTCGGGGCAATCAGCGGCGCTACGAACGGCTCGGATGCTGGCTCGATGTCGGGCTCGGCTCCAGTCTGTTCGGATGCAGCCTGCTCGGGTGCAGTCTGCTCTGATGCAGGCTCCGGCTCGGGTGTCGGCTCCGGCTCGGCCGAGGCGTGCTGAACCGGCGGCTCGGCGATCGAGTCCGGGTCGGCCAGCGATACCGTCTCAGGCACCAGCGCAACCGGTTCGGCGATGACCGGCTCCGGCTCGTCTTGTTCCGGCGGCACGAGCGCCCCGGAGACGGATGGCTCGGCTATGGGCGGCTCGGGGACCACCGGTTCTACAGCCCGTCGCGGTGACATCGTCGCGGCGAGGGCGCGTTCCTGCTCGGCTTGTTCGATCGCGTCGAAGATGTCGAATGCGGAGCTGCCGCCGAACGGATTGGCCGGAGTCGGTCCGGCATAGGCCGGTGCCACGTAGGCCGGCACAGCACTGGCGGTGACATTCGGCTCCGCTGGAGTCGGCTCCGAGGACTCGGCGGCCGCCTCAGCGTCGCTGGGCTCACGACGCCGCCGGCGTCCACCGCGCCGACCGCGCCGCTTGCTGCGCTCGGCGTCATCGGATGCCGCATCGGCCGTCTCGGGTGCAACGGCCTCAGCAACAGCCGGCGCGTCGTCCTCCGCTGGCGCAACCGTCAGCGCCTCCATCACCGTGGGCTCGACTACCGGCGCGTCCGCGCGCTCCGCCGCCGGCGCGTCCACTTGAGCCGCCAAAGGCATCTCTGCTGGGCTCGCCTCTGGCTCAACGCTCACAGCCGGTTCGCTATTGGTCTCAACGACGCTCGTACTCGCGACGGCAACGTCCTCCGTCCCGTCCTCCCGG
>JANXVC010000021.1 GCA_025351925.1 Rhodospirillales bacterium
CACGCGATCCTGCATTTGCTCTACTCGCGGTTTTTCACGCGGGCGATGCGGGTTACGGGTCATCTTGGGCTGGTCGAGCCGTTTGCCGGGCTGTTCACCCAGGGCATGGTCACGCATGAGAGCTACAAAGGCGCTGATGGGCGCTGGCTGTATCCAGACGAGGTGGAGCGTCGCGCAGATGGCACCGCGGTGTGCCTGGTGACGCAAGAGCCGGTCGAGGTGGGCCGGATCGAGGCGATGTCGAAGTCGAAGCGCAACACCGTCGATCCCGCCGGGATTATCGCCCGCTTCGGCGCGGACACGGCGCGTTGGTTCATCCTGTCGGACAACCCGCCGGACCGGGATATCGAGTGGACCGAGAACGGGGTCGCCGGCGCGTCCCGCTTCATCCAGCGGGTGCATCGCCTGGCGGCGGCCGTGGCGCGGATGCCTTGCCCTCCGGCCGCTCCGGAGACCGCCAGCCCGGCCGTCATGGCCTTGCGCAGGATCACGCATCGGACGATTGCGGCGGTCACCGAGGCGCTCGAGACCTTCGCTTTCAACCTGGCCGTCGCCCGGCTGTATGAGCTTGCATCGGCGATCGGCGAAGCGGAGCGTGCGGCCGCGGAGGATGGACTGGCGTGGGCTCGGCATGAGGCCGTCCTGACCATGGCAAGGCTGCTCGCTCCCATGGCGCCGCATTTGGCCGAGGAGGTGCAGTGGATGCTCAATCCCGCAGGCCGAACCCTGGTATGCGATCAGCCTTGGCCGAAGGCCGACCCGGAGCTGATCGCGGTGCAGACCGTAACGGTCGCGGTGCAGGTTATGGGCAAGCTGCGCGCCACGGTCGCGCTGCCGCCGGGTGCGGATGCGGCGACGGCGATCGCCGCGGCGGAGGCCGATCCGAACGTGGCGCGGCTGCTTGAGGGCCGCCGCGTGGTGAAGCGCATCCATGTGCCGGACCGCATCGTGAATTTCGTCGTGGCGGGCTAGCATGTCGAACGGTCGGCCCACGCTGCGGCGGCGTGCCGTGTTGTTAAGCGGTGGAGCAGCGTTGGGCGGGTGCGGGTTCCGGCCGCTGTATGCGCCCACGGCTGCCGGCCTGGCGGGACCTGCCACAGCGGAGATGGCGGCGATCTACGTTCCGGTTTTCGCCGAACGGCCAGGCCAGTTGCTGCGGCAGGCGCTGCAGCAACGCTTTGAGGGAAGCGGAACCGGGACGGCCAAGCGGTATGAGTTGACGGCCTACATCGCGATCAATGCCGACGCGATTGCGATACAGCGGGACAGCTCGTCGTCCCGGGTGCGGCTGGTCGGGTCGGCCCCCTGGGTTTTGAAGGCGCTGTCCCTGGAGCACACCGTGCTGGCGCAGGGGACCAGCCGAATCCTCGATGGCTACAATATCATTAACCAGCAATATTTTGCCGCCGATTTGGAGAGCGAGACGGCGATCCGCCGCGTCGCATCGGCGCTTGCAGACCAGATCACCCTACAGGTTGGTTCGTTCTTCCTGCATCGGGCGGAGCCAGCGCCGGCGTGAAGCTTGACGCCCGGCGCATCCCATCGTTCCTGCGGGAGCCCGGTGCCATGCGCATCGTCCTGCTGCACGGCGACGACGAGGGGACGGTGCGGCACCGCGCCGATACACTGACGCAGGCGGTGACGGGGCAGCGCGATGACCCGTTCCGTGTGGCCTGGCTCTCGCGGGAAGATTACCCGCGGTTGATGGAGGAGGCCACGGCCATCGCCATGATGGGCGGACGGCGGGTCATTCGGGTGCGCGACGCCGGGGACGGCCTGATGGGCGTGGTGAAGCAGGTTGCCGAGGCGGCTGGAGACAGCTTGGTCGTGCTGGAGGCCGGGGCATTGCCGGGCCGGTCCAAGCTGCGGGCGTTTGTTGAGGGCTTGGCCAACGGCGCCGCCATCGCATGCTATCCGGAGGAGGGGAGGGCGCTTCTGGAGGCAGTCGAAGGCGGGCTTGCTGCGGCAGGCGTGCGGCTGGACGCGGACGCGCTTCGTTGGCTTGGCGAGCACGTGGGCAGCGATCGCGGGTCAACGCGAGGTGAGGTGGAAAAGCTGATTATGTATGCTGGCCCCGACCGGCGGCTTGACCTCAGCGCCGTGCGGGCCTGTGTGGGCGACCTGGCCGCGGTGTCGTTCGACGATGCGGTGTTCGCGGCGCTGGCGGGCGACGTTGCACAGACAGACATTTCGATCGAACGCACGTTGGCCGAGGGCATGGCGCCGGTCGCCGTCACACGCGGCGTGCTGGCGCATCTGGGCAAGCTGCATCTCGCGCGCGGGCACATGGCCGCCGGTTTATCGGCCGCCGACGCGACCCGGGCATTGCGCCCGCCGGTGTTTTTCAAGCGGGTGGCCGCGTTCAGCCAGGCGCTGGCGCTATGGAGCCCGCGGCGGCTGGTGCAGGCGATGGATGAGGCGCGCCGGGTCGAGTTGGCGTGCAAGCAGACAGGAGCTTTGGACGGGCTGCTGGTGCGGCGGCTGCTGCTTGGCCTGGCACGGCAAAGCGAGGCGGCGCGTGCCCGGGGCTGATGGGGCGGGCAAACATCAAATATGGGTCAGATCGGTGATGGCGAGGACCGTGGAGTCGGGATAGTCCGGGTCGATGGATCGGGCGATTTGCATACGCCAGTGCTGCCGCGCCTCGGCGATTTCTACGTCTGCATTCGCACCTTTGGCAAAAAGCGCGAGACCGCCCGGCGACAGGAACAGGTCGGCATACGCGAGCAGGCGCGTAAGCGGCGCCAGTGCCCGGGCGGTGATCAGCGGCACACGGGGCAGCGACAGGTTTTCGATGCGCGTGCAATGCACCTGGACGGGAGCGCCGGTGATGCGCTGCGCCTCGACCAGGAAAGCGGCTTTACGCTGGTCGGCCTCGACGAGATCGAAAGGGATGCCTGATACCAGCGAGAGCACCAACCCGGGGAAGCCTGCGCCGGAGCCGAGATCCAAGCCGCGAACCGTTTGTTTCGGGATGAGTGGAAGCAGGCGCAAGCTGTCTAATACGTGGCGCGGCCATATGACCTCACGGTCGCCGCGTGAGATCAGGTTGATGGATTGGGTCCATTTTTGAACGAGGGCGACAAACTGCTCGAGCCGCTCGATTGTCTCGCGTGGAACGTCCTTAAGTAGCGGATGGGGAGCGGGGATAGCAGGAGGCGCTTGTCGAACCATCTTGCCTTCTGGCGCGACTGAGGCAACTGGCTTTGCGCGACACGGCATGGCGCATGGCCTAGCATGGCCGGGACGACACTGCTACGTGGCACCCTATTGGCCGCCGGCGTCGCCAAGCTGGTGACGAAGCTACTCTCCTGACGAGGACTCGCTTGCCGCAACTTTCACTGCAAACCCCACTCGGCGCGCTTACACTTTCAGAGGATGATGGAGCGATTGTCGCTGTCGATTGGGGTTGGGGGCGCGATCAGGAGCCGACGACGCTGCTCATGCAGGCGCGGGATCAAATGCATCAATATTTAGACGGCGAGAGACAGGTCTTCGAACTTCCGATCCGGCCGGAAGGCACCAGCTATCAGCGTCAGGTCTGGGCCGCGCTTGCGTCGATCTCCTATGGTCAAACCTGGACCTACGCCGCCGTAGCAAAAGTGGCGGGTGGCGGCCCTCGATCAGTTGGACAGGCCAATCGCTGCAACCCGCTCCCGATCATCATTCCTTGTCACCGAGTGATCGCAGCCCACGGCATTGGCGGCTACTCCGGTGCCGAGGGCTTGGATACCAAGCGTTACTTGCTACAGCTCGAGGCCCGCTCCGCATAGCGCGGTGCCGGCTATCTCACACAGGAGAAGATCAGATGACCAAGGCGATTCGCATCCATGCCTATGGCGGGCCTGAGGCGATGCAGTGGGATGATGTGCCGACGCCCGAGCCCGGCCCTGCCGAGGTTCTCGTTCACCACACGGCAATTGGGTTGAACTATATTGACGTCTATTTTAGGACTGGCCTGTATAAGGCACCAGCTCTGCCGGCAACACTGGGCATGGAGGCTGCGGGGGTAGTCAGCGCGATTGGCTCAGAGGTGACCAGTATTGCCGTAGGGGACCGCGTAGCCTATGCAACAGGGCCGATTGGAGCCTATTCTACTGATCGCGTTATTTCTGCAGACCGCGTAGTACGACTGCCAGACGGCATTGGCGATCAAACCGCCGCTGCCATGATGCTGCAAGGCATGACGGCACAATACCTTCTCCGCCGAACTTATCCAGTAAAGCATGGGGATACCGTGGTTATCCATGCAGCGGCGGGTGGAGTAGGATTAATCATGTGCCAATGGGCGAAGTATTTGGGAGCGACGGTGATCGGCGTCGTCTCGACCGAAAGTAAAGCGCAATTGGCCAGAGAGCACGGTGCAGCCCATGTAATCATTGGCCATGACCGGTTGGCATCGGATGTAAAGAAAATAACCAATGGAGCGATGGTGCCCGTTGTCTATGACAGCGTCGGCAAGGACACATTCATCCCAAGTTTGGACTGTTTGGCACCCCTTGGCACGATGGTCAGCTTCGGCAACTCATCCGGCCCGGTGCCGCCGTTTGAGATCGCCGTGTTGGGCGCCAAAGGCAGCCTATTCCTGACCCGGCCCTCGCTGGCCACCTATACCGCCTCACGAACCGACCTCGAGCGATCTGCTCAGGATTTGATGCAGGCGGTGATGTCTGGTGCGGTGCAGATCAAGGTCAACCAGACCTTCGCATTGAAGGATGCCGCAACCGCGCACCGTGCCTTGGAGGAGCGTAGAACAACCGGCAGTACTGTCCTGCTCCCCTAATTTCGGTGTCGGGAGGCTTGTTTGGACCGCCTTCCGGGTTGGAGGTCTAGCCGGACTCGATGACGCTGACATGCGCCGCGACGACGCGCCACTCATTGTCTGAGCGCACCCAGCTCTGCATCTGCCGCCCGACTTTGCCCGGCGAGGCATCGCGGTGGAACAGGGTCGAGGCGGTGCCGAAGTCGCGTCCGTAGGTCGTGATGACCGTTCGCGACAGCCGCCGGGCTAGGCCGGCCGGCGAGCGCCCGCCGCGGAACCGGCGGATCTCCTCGATCCCGTACAGGTTCTCACCGATGCCATAGCGGATCGTCATCGCCGCGGGTGCGAACAGCGCATCGAGCGCCGCGACGTCGTTCGCCATCAGCGCCGCCTCATAGCGCGCAAAGGCTGCCTCCAACTCAGCGAGCGGCTCAGCGAGATTGATGTCCATTGTCATGCCATTCCCGCTGGGTGCCGCGCCTCGGCGATGCCGCGCTGCTCAAGATCGCACGCAATGCGTAGCGCGATGTCCTCGCGCCAGGGCGGGGCGATGATCTGCACGCCGATCGGCAGAGCGTCCGTTGCAACGGGGACCACCACCACCGGCAGGCCTATAAACGAGATCGGCTGGGTGTAAACGCCGATATTCGGCCGTAGCGGTACCTCCACCCCGTCGAGCACGAAGGTCTTCTGGCCGATCAGCGGCGCGGTCGTGGGCGTCGCCGGGGCGATGATGGCGTCGATGCCTGCGAAGCAACGCAGCACGGCGTCGCGGTACCAGCGGCGGAATTTCTGCGCCTGCACGGCGAACGGCGCCGGCAGCAGGGCACCGGCGATCAGCCGGTCCCGCACGTCGGGGTCGAACTCATCGGCCCGGGTCCGCAGCCGCTCCAGGTGCAGCGCGGCGCCCTCCGTCGTCGTGATCACATAGGCGGCCGAACGCGCCCGTGCCGCCTCCGGCAGCTCAACGGTCTGCGTAGCGCTGAGCGCATCGGCGACGCGGGCGGCCGCCTGCAACGCTTCCGGCGACGCCCCGTCCTGGAAATACCCGCCAGCCACCGCAATCCGCAGTCCGCCGGCACCGTGCGGCAGCGTTGGCACGGCGGGTTCGCACGCACGCTGCGCACAGGCCGGGTCAAGCGGATCGGGACCCTGCATCGCGTCATAGGCCAAGGCGAGGTCGGCGACGCTGCGCGCCAGCGGGCCGAGATGATCGAGGCTGGCGACGAACGGAAAGCTGCCGGCGCGGGACAGGCGGCCAAAGGTCGGCTTGAGGCCGAACAAGCCGCAGAACGACGCTGGGACGCGGATCGAGCCGTTGGTGTCCGAGCCGAGCGCCAGCGGCACGAGACCGCCCGCCACCGCACCGCCCGAGCCGCCAGAGGACCCGCCGGTCATGCGCGTCAGGTCATGCGGGTTGCGCGACGGGCCGTCATGGCTGTTCTCGCCGGTGAAGTCATAGGCGTATTCGCCCATGTTGAGCGCGCCCACCAGCACCGCGCCGGCCGCCTCCAGCCGTGCGATCAGCGTCGCGTCCGCGGCGGCAGGCGGCCGGGTCCGGTTGATGCGCGATCCGGCGCGCGTGGGAAGCCCGGCGATGTCGATCAGGTTCTTCACGGCAAACGGCACGCCGGCCAGCGGACCGAGCGGTGTGCCGGCAACCCGCGCATCGCCGAGCGCCCGGGCGCGCGTGATGGCGCGTTCGGCAGTCACCGACGTGAACGCGTTCAGCGACGGGTTGTGGCGCTCGATGCGGCCGAGTGCGGCCCGCGTGACCTCTGACGCGCTGACGCTGCCGTCCTGCACCGCCGCTGCGATGCTCGACGCGGTCGTCCAATCATTCACGCTTGAAACACCCTATGCTTGAAAGACTGGGGCCGGATCGGTCTCGTCCGGCAACGGAAAGGCCTCGACCGCGGCGGCGTGGCGCAGCGAGATCGCCAAGTGCAGGCGGATTTGCTCCCGCCACTCCGGTGCGACGGCGATCCCCAGCACCGCCGTGCCAGCGTCGATCAGCGCGTCAAGCTCGTCGATTTCGGTCATGCAGGGTCCACTCCGGCCGGCGTCAATACAGGCGTACTGCCCGTCAGCTGCACAAGAACTCTGCACGGATTCCGGCCATAGTCCATACGCCGCCAGCGCGCTACACTTCGGGCCGATGCCCGAAGCAGCCCTCATCCACCGTGTCCCCATGCGGCACCCCGGCGATACCACCGGGCTGGAGCGCCTGATCGACGCCGGCGAGGTCGAGGCGGGCCGCATCCTGGCCGTGCTGGGCAAGACCGAAGGCAATGGCTGCGTCAACGATCACACGCGCGGCTACGCGGTGCTGGCGCTGCAGACGATGCTCGCCGAACGGCTCGGCATCACGCGCGCCGCGGTGGCCGACCGGATCGCGATGGTGATGTCCGGCGGAACGGAGGGCGCGCTGTCCCCGCACTTCACGGTGCTCTCGACCCGGACGGTCCAGGGCGTGCCGAACGGCGTCAAAGCTTTGGCGATCGGGGTCGCGCACACCCGCGACTTTGTGGCCGACGAGCTGGGCCGGATGGCGCAGATCGACGCCACGGCGGCCGCGGTCCGGGAGGCGATGCAGCGGGCCCGCATCACGGATGCGGACGACGTGCACTACGTCCAGGTAAAGTGCCCGCTGCTGACCACTGAACGGTCGCACGAGGCATTGCGGCGCGGTGCAGCGGTCGTCACCGACGACACCTACGCCTCGATGGCCTACTCGCGCGGCGCCTCGGCGCTCGGTGTGGCGCTGGCGCTCGGCGAGGTGGAACGACCTGCGGTATCGGACGGCATGGTCCTGCGCGACCTCTCGATCTGGTCGGGCCGGGCCAGCGCCTCGGCCGGCGTCGAGCTGATGCGCAACGAGATCCTCGTGCTGGGCAACAGCCTGTCCTGGGTCGGACCGTTGCGCATCGCGCACGGCACCATGGCGGACGCGATCGACCTCGACGCCGTGCTTGGTGTCCTGCGCACGCTGGGTTTCCCCCATGCCGGTCAGCTGCCCCGCGCGTATCGGGCCCGCATCAAGGCCGTGCTGGCCAAGGCGGAGCCCAGCAGCGATGGACTGATCCGCGGATTGCGGCACACGATGCTGGACGACAGCGACATCAACGCCACCCGGCACGCCCGCGCGGCCGTCGGCGGTGTCGTGGGCGCGGCGCTCGGCCAAACCGACCTGTTCATCTCGGGCGGGGCCGAGCACCAGGGACCGGACGGCGGCGGCCCCATCGCGATTATTGCTGCGATGGCCGAACCGTAGCGCAATTTTGTGGCAGGCCTGGTCAGGCTATGCTGGGAACGTAGCTGCGCATCTTGCCGGGGTTGAGCAGCGCCAGCGGGTCCATGTCCGCCTTCATCGCCGGCTGCGACTCGCCGACCCGCTTATGGCCAGCGCCGTCTTCCAGCGTGTAGTAGTGCGGGTTGGCGATCAGCACGCCCCGGCCCTCGTGGAAGGCGACGATCTCATTCAGCCGGGCCTCGGTCGTGTAGCGGATCACCGGCAGCCCGCTGCAGGTCACCCGGCCGCCGACGCGGATGAACTCCAAATGCGTCATTAGCTCATCGGGGAAGGCGGCGCGCATCTCGGCGACCAGCTCCAGCTGGCGGTCCGCCGGGAACAGCGTCTGCAGATAGGTCACGGTCTTATCCCGCCGCAGCGCGTGCAGCGTCGTGTGATTCCAGGTGTATTCGTAAATCGGCGTGCGCCCGGCCTCGTCAGAGGCGGCGCGCAGCAGCTCCCGGCCACCATGGGCGCGCAGCAGGTCGTCCCAGGGCACCAGGCCGTGCCGGGCCACCATCGCCAGCACGATATGCTGGCCGGCGGCGATGTCGAGGCCACGGAACACTTCTGGGAGCGGCGCCGCTACGACGGTGACGAGCTTCTTAGCGATCCCGTCCGCCACGCCCAGCGCCAGGCCGAACCGCGCGGCAGCGTCGAAGTCGTCGAACCCGACCACGAGGTCCACCCAGGGCTGCACCGGCGCCATAGCGAGCGACAATGCGGTGATGATGCCGGTGGTGCCGTAGGCGTGGTTCACCCCCGCCACCGCGTCGCCGGTCAGGGTCACGATGCGCGGCACGGCCTCGCACGACACGACGCGGGCGCTCACGACGTTGCCGGCGTCGCGCAGCCCGCCCCAGGTGATCGAGCCGGCGCCGCCGCTACCGCCGGCCACAAATCCGCCGATGGTGGCGGTGCGTTTGGTGGACGGGTGCATGCGCAGCTCCCAGCCCTGCGGACGCGTGACGGCGTCGATGTCGCCCATCTTGCGGCCGGGCTCGACGGTCAGCAGCCCGTCCTTCAGGGCAAGAATACGATCCAGCGCCGTCATGTCCAGCACGACGCCGCCTTCGAGCGGGACGGCCTGGCCGTAGTTGCCGGTGCCG
>JANXVC010000037.1 GCA_025351925.1 Rhodospirillales bacterium
ACGCCAGCCGCCAGCGAAGTTGAATCCGCTGAGCGCCGGCCATTCCCAGCCGGTGGTCATGACGGCGATGGCGACGGCCGCCGCGAGCGGCGTCACGGCGGTCAGCAGCAATGGCGGCCGCGGCAGGGCGCGGGGCAGCAGCACGGCGATTGCCAGTACGATGGCCAGCAGCCAGCCGAACCAGGGGGACAGGGGCGCCGGCATGAATAGCCCGCGTACGTTCAGAAAAACCGCCCCACCGACCGAGACGCTGGCGCGCGGGTTCGGCAGCACCTGCAGCACGGCGATATACCAGAACACGATCTGCAGCAGTTGCGGCGTGTTGCGGACCAGTTCGACCACCATGCGCGCCGTCCAGGAGGCGAGCGGGTTCACCGACAGCCGCATTAGCGCCAGGACGAGGCCGAGCGCTGTCGCCAGCATGATGGCGAGCGCGCTGGCCAGCAGCGTGTTGAGGCCGGACACCAGCAGCGCGCGGGCGTAGCTGTCGGCGGTGGACCAGGCGGTCAGGCGGAACGGGATATCGAAGCCGGCCGGGTTGAGCAGGAAGCCGAAATCCACGTCGATGTTGCGCTGCGCGAGGTTCTCGACCGCGTTATGCCCGGCCCACCCGCATGCCGCGATCACGGCCAGCAGCGCCAGGCCCTGAAGCGACAGCGCCTTTAGCGATGGGCCGCGGGCGGGCGGCGGCGGGCGGACGCCCCCAGTCCCCGCCAAACCTCCCGGCGGCGCTAACGGAACGGCAGCGCGTATTGCAGACCACCCTGATTCCAGAGTTTATTCTGGCCCCGGGCGAGGTCGAGCGCCTTAGGACCGAAGAACTCGTCATAGATCTCGCCGTAGTTGCCGGCCGTCTTGATCGCCCGCAGCGTCCAGTCATTGTCCAGGCCAAGCAGCGCGCCGAAACCGCCCTCGGCTCCCAGCAGCCGCTTCACGGCCGGGTCGGCGGAGCTCGCACGCATCTGGTCGGCGTTGGCCCGGGTGACCCCAAGCTCCTCCGCGGTCTTCAGCGAGGCGTCGAGCCAATACAGGATGTTGCGCCAGGTCACGTCGCCGGACCGGATGTGGATGCCCAGCGGCTCCTTGCTGATGACGCCCTCCAGCACCACCCAGTCGGCCGGTGTCTTCATGGTGGAGCGCACGGCGGCCAGGCTGCCGGTGTCGTCGGTGTAGCCGTCGCAGCGTCCGGCCTCCATTGCCGCCGTCGCCTCGTCGGACTTCTCGAACAGCAGCGTGCCGATCTTGGTGCCGTTGGCGCGGGCGAAGTCGGCGATGTTGAGCTCGAGCGTCGCGCCGGTGAGGGTGCAGATGGTGGCGCCATTCAGCTCGGTGATCTTGGAAACCCCGAGCTTTTTCGACACCAGGAAGCCCTGGCCGGCGTAGAAGTTGATGGCTACCTCGTCCAGATGCAGCTGCACGCTGCGGGTCAGGGTCATGGTGCTGTCGCGGATCAGCACGTCGATCTCGCCGGCCTGCAGGATCGTGAAGCGTGCCGGGGTGGTAGTGGGGATGTAGCGGACCTTAGCCGCATCGCCCAGCACGGCGGCGGCGATGGCGCGGCAATAGGCGACGTCGAAGCCCTTCCAGGCGCCGGAACTGTCCTGGAATGCGAAGCCGGGGATGCCGGTATCGACGCCGCAGGCGACCATCCCGCGCTTTTTTATTGCATCGACGGTCGGGCCTGGCACCGGAATGGCCGTCTGCGCCATCACCGGGGTAGTCGGGAGCGCCATGACCGCGCCAGCCAGCAACGCAGCCCTCAGGCCGCGCCGCACCCATTCCAAGCTTGTCACCGCTTACTCCCGATTATGTGAGGAGAGCATCCGGTGTCTGGCCCGTGCAGGTCAAGCCCTGCTCGCTGTGCAGCCCTGCCAAGCCGATGCATTTCCGACATGATTCTTTACCATTCCCCCATCATTTCCGCCTAACCTGTGGCGCGTTCAATTTTTGAGTAACGCCTATTCATAGGTTCGCGCGGGGCAATGATCCATCGGCTGGTGACACTCACGACTGGTAAGGCCTTGTGCCTGCTGGATATCGCCGCGATGGCGCTGGTCTGGCCGCCGCTGTTCATCCTGGTGCTGGGCGGCACGATGCGGGCGATCGGGCATGGCTGGGTGGCCTTGGCGCTCTACCCGATCGCCAACCTCGTCTCGCTCTATGCCCTGGGGCTTTATCGCCGGGATGTCGGGATCGAGCTGCGCAAGTCGCTCGCCCGCATTCCCCTGGCATCGGCCGTAGGCGCCTTGGGGGCAGGCGGAGCATTGGTGCTGCTGGACGGCGCCGCCGATCAAGGTTCGCGGATGGCCTGGTCGGCCGCTGGTTTCCTCGTCAGCGGCTGCCTGGCTCGCGTGGCATTCGACGCGCTGCGCCGGCATGGCGTGTTCAGCCGTACGCTGCTGGTCATCGGCGCTGGGTCACGGGCGTGGGACCTGGTATGGATGCTGAAAAAGGAGGGGCCGAACCTCTCTTATCACATTACCTTTGTGCACGGCCCGGCCTGGGGGGGCTTGATCCGCGTCTAGGCGACGGCTCGGCCGGTCCGGTCGTGGCACTGCCGGCCGACGGCTTCCTAGGCCTGGCGCAGCGCTGCGGCGCCGATCAGATCGTCGTCGCGCCCGACGAGCGGCGCGGCTTGCCGCTTGAGGGCTTGCTGACGTGCAAGATCGCCGGGTTCCCCGTGGCGCAATACCTATGCTTCCTGGAAACCGAGGTGCGCCGGATCGATCTGAAACGCATGGAGCTCGGCTGGCTGCTCTACTCCGAGGGCTTCTACTTCGGAACCGTGGACCGGGTGCTGAAGCGCACGCTGGACCTGGTCGTCAGCGCCACCGTGCTGCTGCTGCTGTCGCCCTTCCTGCTGGCAGCGGCGGCGGCCATCAGATGGGAGGATGGCGGTCCGATCCTATACCGGCAGGTCCGCATCACGCGCGGCGGCCGGCCATTCTACATGAACAAGCTGCGCACCATGCGGGTCAATGCCGAGGCGGACGGCGCGGTGTGGGCTGCGGCAGGCGACACGCGCGTCACCCGCATCGGCGCGATGCTGCGCCGCACCCGCATCGACGAGCTGCCGCAACTGCTCAACGTGCTGCGAGGCGAGATGTCGTTCGTCGGTCCGAGGCCGGAGCGTCCTGATTTCGTTGACATGCTGGCCAATCAGATTCCGCTGTATCATGAGCGGCACGTCGCCAAGGCCGGGCTGACTGGCTGGGCGCAGGTCAACTACCCCTACGGCGCCTCGATCGACGACGCGCGGTCTAAGCTGAGCTACGACCTGTATTACGTAAAGAACTTCAACGTGCTGTTCGATTTCCTCATCATCTTGCAAACCGTGCGCGTCGTGCTCTGGCCCGGCGGGGTCCGCTGACGACCGCGAGCCTGCCGGCGCCTCAGCCCGCCCACTCCAGCACCAAATCGCGCACTGCCACGCCCGGCATCGCACCCAGCCGAGCCGCAGCCTCGTTGCAGGCGGAAACCAGCCCCGTCTCGAACACCGACCGCGCATCGCCGATCCGGCAGGTCATGCCGTCCGCGACGAGACCAGCGATCCCGCGATCATCGAGGGCTGGCAGCCGGCCGATCCCCGCCTGGTCGATGCCGATCCCGGCGTCATGGAACACAGCGGCGAACGCATCGGTCCGCAGCGCCGACGCCGGATCGCCGCCGACGAGCCCGCCATGCGACCCGGTGATGACGATGGCGCCACGGTCGATATCCGCGCTGACCAACGAGGCACTATCCACCAGCACCACAGCGCGGGCCGCGTTGGGCAACTCCAGCGTGCTGCGCGCCTCCGCCGCTCGCGGCGGGTCGTAGCGGGGATCACCGGCACGCTCCAGCAGTGCCAATGCATCGGCACAGGCCATGCCCGGCCGCACACCCAACGTATGGGCGGCAGCGTTCACCCGGGTCAGCCGGCCGCGCGCCAGCATGTCCTGCGCGTCGCCGATCCGGGCGGTCTCATGCCCCACCGCCGCCGCCGGAACGCCGAGGCTGTCGAACAGCGGCAGGGACGCGACGCCGGCCTCATCCAAGCCCAGCCCTGCGTCGTGGAACACCGCTGCGCGCACCCCGGCCGCCAGCGCCACGCTGCCGGCATAGCGGCCGCCATGCGACCCCGTCAGCAGCACCGCGCCCCGTGCGCCAGTGGGAAGATTGGTAACGGTAGCAGCTGTCATCACGGCCATGCGGCCCTCCTGCTGGACGATACCAGCCGAGCGTGCCAGTTTTCTGGCATCTCGCGAAGGTCAGACAGGCACCTCTATGGAATCCAAGTTTTGAACGAGCCCTGCGACCTCGATGCGGTCGAGGCCCGCCGGCTGATCGGCTGCAAGCGGCTCTCCGCCGCCGAGCTGACCGAGAGCTGCATCGCTCGCATCCTCGCCGTCGATCCGGCCGTGAACGCCATGGTGGCGCGCGACTTCGACCGTGCCCGCGCCGCTGCAGGGGCCTGCGATGCCGCCACGACGCGCGGCGATGCGCTCGGTCCCCTGCACGGCCTGCCTTTGGGCGTGAAGGACCTGGAGGACGTGGCGGGCCTCCGCACTACCTATGGCAGCCCGCTGTTCCGCGATCACGTGCCGGTGCAGGACGAACGGATCGTGCAGGCGACGCGGCGGGCGGGCGCGATCGTGCTGGGCAAGACCAACACGCCGGAGTGGGGCGCCGGGGCCAACACGCGGAATGCAGTGTATGGCGCGACGGGCAACCCGTTCGACCCCATGCGCTCGGCGGCCGGGTCCTCCGGCGGATCGGCGGCGGCGCTGGCGACCGGGATGCTGCCGCTCGCCACCGGGTCCGACATGGGCGGCTCGCTGCGCAACCCGGCCGCGTTCTGCGGCATCGTCGGCTTCCGTCCCACGCCGGGCCTGGTGCCGAGCGAAAGGCGGCCGCTGGGCTGGAACCCGCTGTCGGTGCTGGGGCCGATGGCGCGCACGGTGCCCGATTTGTGCCTGCTGCTGTCCTGCATGGTGTCGGACGACGCGCGGGACCCGCTGGCCTGCACGGTCGCCGGACAGGCGGTGCGCCGGCCAGTGGACTTCGCTATGCCGGGCGACGCTGACCTGTCGGCGCTGCGCGTGGCGTTCACACCTGATTTCGGCATCGCGCCGACCGAGCGGCACATCGCCGAGGTGTTTGCGGAGAAGACCGCATTGTTCCGCCATGTCTTTGCTCATGTCGAAAACACCTCGCCAGACTGCACCGGCACCAACGAGGTCTTCGAGGTGCTGCGCGCCACCGCGGCGCTCACCAGCCACCACGACCGGGTCAGGGACACGCCGGACTCGGTCGGCCCCAACGTCCACGCGGACGTGGCGGCCGGACTGAAGCTGACTGCACTGGATGTGGCGCGGGCGCTGCAGCATCAGACGGTGCTGTATCGCCGCTGGCTGCGGTTCTACGACGATTTCGACGTTATCCTGTCGCCCAGCGTCACCATCAGCCCGCGGCCCTGGTCCGAGCTGTTTCCTGCCAGCATCGACGGTGCGCCGACCCGCACGTATTTTCACTGGCTGGCACTGGCCTATGCCGTGACGACGGTCGGCCACCCCGCGGTGTCGCTGCCCGTCGGGCTGGACCGCAACGGCATGCCATTCGGCCTGCAGATCGTCGGCCGGCGCGGCGGGGACGCCCAGGTGCTGGCGGTTGCCGCCGCACTGGAGCGCCTGCTGGCCGGAGACCCACGCACGGCCCGTCCGGCGCCAAGCATTGCTGCGCTGACCGCCTCACCCCCGCTGCGCGACACGGCGGGGTTCCTGGGCTTCGGTTAAGCGAAGGACCAGGCCAGCCGGTCGATGTCCCCGGCCGGCCTGGTCGCTCCGACGCGACGCAGCCGGCTTACAGCATCATGTTCATCGGTGCGGGATAATAGCGAAAACCCTCTCCGGCCTTGGCGACATGGCCGATACCGGGCCAGGCGAAGTGATAGGCCAGCAGCGGCGTCCGGCTCGCGGCCAGCATAGACAGCATGCGCACCCGGCTCTCGGCTGATTGCACCGGGTCGGTGTCAAAGGCGAACTGAGTACGCGGGTGCTCAAGCAGCAGCACCGGGTGATGCGCGAGGTCGCCGATGTAGCAAAGCTGCTCATTGCCGGACTGGATCATGAAGATCGTATGGCCCACCGTATGACCCGGCGCGGCGAGGGCAGTAATGCCCGGCAGGAATTCTTTGCCATCCTTGATGTAGTGGATGCGGTCGCGGTTGGGCAGCAGGTTCTTCTGTGCCTGGCCGAGGAAGTCTTTGCGGACTGGGTAGGTGGCCGGGACTTTTGCGTCGTCCGTCCAGTAGTCGAGATCGGACTGTGTGATATATAGCTGGGCGTTCGGGAAATTGCGGCTGCCATCGTCGGCCATGATGCCGCCGCAGTGGTCGATGTGCGCGTGGCTCATGACCAGCGCGTCAACGCTGGCTGGGTCGATGCCGGCCTGCCGCAGGCTCGTCAGCAGCTTTCCAGTCGTGGGCCCAAACAGCTTCGACGTGCCCATGCCGAGATCGAACAGCACCATGCGCTCACCAAAGTTCATCACCAGGATATTCTGCTCGAGCACGGCATTGCTGGTCGGCAGGAAGTTTTCCGTCAGCTCCCGCCCGATCTCGGCCTTTTCAATGTTCAGGAACGATAGGTTGGGGTCGCCGAGCGGCAGCAGCCCGTCGGACACGATCGTCGCCTCGGCCGTGCCAAGTTTGAAACGATAGAAGTAGGGCGCTTGAGCGAGCCCCATGGGCGCCTTGGCCCATGCGGCGCTGGGCAGTGCTATGGCTGCAGCGCCGTATCCTGCCGCTGTGAGCAGCTGGCGGCGGGTCGGCGTAAATTTTGAAATCATTGGTTTCCCCCATTTTTTCTAATTGCCGGCAACCGAGGATTGCGGGGCACCAACAATGCGCCGACTTTGCCAGTCGCCGCAATGCCGCAGGCAAATACCGGCATAAACCCTGGCACAATCACATCACGACGACTACACGCCGCTCCTTGGACCTGGCATGCTGGCCATAACAGGGCATTTGGGGAGGCGCTGCCATGAACCTGACCTGCCGCGTACGGCGAGCGATCAACGCGGGCGACGACGGCCAAGTGCGGGCATGAGCGGGCCCGGACCAGAGGCCGAGTATCGCGCCCACCTTCGGGAGGGGCGCTTCATGATCCAGCGCAGCCGCTCCACCGGCACGCATATTTTCTACCCGCGCATCGCCGTCCCCGGCACCGGCGAGCAGGACCTGGAGTGGGTCGCGGCCAGCGGCCTCGCTACCGTCTATGCCATCACGGTCAACCGCGCGCGCGACGGCACCTATAACCTGGCCCTCGTGGACCTCGACGAGGGGCCGCGCATGATGACGCGCATCGACGGGGTCGAGATCGTGCCGATCGGCACCCGAGTGCGCGCCCGCATCGTCGAGGCGGACGGTGCGCCGCTGGTCGTATTCGTCCCGGAGCCGGCAGCATGACGCACCCGCTCCGCGGCCGGGCGGCAATCGTCGGCATTGGCTCCGCCGGCTGCGGCATAGCACCGGGCCGCACCGCCATGGAGCTGATGGCCGAGGCAGCGTTGGCCGCCATCGCCGACGCCGGGCTCGCGCTGCACGAGATCGACGGCATCTTCGCCGCGACCAGCACGCATGCCTTTCCGACGCTGTCGGTCGCCGAGTATCTCGGCCTGCGCCCGCAATATTTCGACGGCACCAACGTCGGCGGTTCGAGCTTCGAGGCGCACCTGCTCAGCGCCGCGCTGGCGCTCGACGCCGGGCTGTGTGACGCGGCGCTGATCTGCTACGGCAGCAACCAGCGCAGCGCCGGCGGACGCCTGGTGTCCATGAGCGAGCCGCAGCCGCATGAGGCGCCCTACAAGCCGCGCCATCCCATCACCGCCTATGCGCTCGCCGCCAGCCGGCACATGCACCAGTTCGGCACGACGCGCGCCATGCTGGCCGAGGTCGCGGTGGCCGCCCGCGCCTGGGCCAACCTGAACCCGGCCGCCTTCGCCCATGGCCCGCTCTCGCTCGACGACGTGCTGGGCTCGCGGATGGTCAGCGACCCCTTGACCGTCGCCGACTGCTGCCTGGTGACGGATGGCGGCGGCGCCTGCGTGCTGGTGCGGGCCGACCGCGCCCGTGACCTGCCGCACCGGCCCGCCTACTTGCTGGGTGCCGCCGGAGCCGGCTGGCACCGCGCGGTGATGTGCATGCCGGACCTCACGATGTCAGCCGCCACCGAAAGCGGCCCGCGCGCCTACGCGATGGCGGGCGTGCTGCCGTCCGAGGTGCGGCTCGCCATGCTGTATGACGCCTTCACCATCAACACGCTGCTGTTCCTGGAGGACCTCGGCTTCTGCGCCAAGGGCGAGGGCGGTTCTTTCGTCCAGGGCGGCGCCATCGCACCCGGCGGACGGCTCGCGGTCAACACCAACGGCGGCGGGCTGTCCTGCGTGCATCCCGGCATGTATGGCATGTTCCTGATTCTGGAGGCCGTGACCCAGCTGCGCGGCGACGCTGGGGAGCGGCAGGTGCCGAACCTCGACGTGGCGCTTGTGCATGGCAATGGCGGCACGCTGTCCAGCCAGTGCACAGCCTTGCTTGGCACGGCGTCCGCACTTTGAGCACACGGTTCTCCAGCCTGGACAGCATGTTGCGCCCGCGCAGCGTCGCCGTGCTGGGCGCCAGCAACGACCCGACCCGCATCGGCGGCCGGCCGATCGCCTACATGCTGTCCCAGGGCTTTGCCGGAACGATCCTGCCGGTCAACCCGAACCGCGCCGAGGTGCAGGGCCTGCCGGCCTATGCCAGCGTCGCTGGCCTGCCGAGTGTGCCGGATACCGCGATCGTCGCCGTGCCCGCCGAACTCGCGGTGCAGGCGGTGGACGACCTCGGCGCCCGCGGCGTGCGGTCCGCCATCGTGTTCACCGCCGGGTTCGCCGAGATGAACGACGCCGGCCGCCTGGCGCAGGACCGCATGCTGGCGGCAGCGGCGCGGCACGGCATGCGCCTGCTGGGTCCCAACTGCCTCGGCCTGTTCAACGCGCGCATCGGCTTCTACCCGATCTTCTCCAGCTCGTTCGAGAACGGCTGGCCGCCGCCCGGCCGCATCGGCATCGCGAGCCAAAGCGGCGCCTACGGGACCCACATGTTCGCCACCGCCCGCAACCGCAACATCGGCACGCCCATCTGCGTCACCACGGGCAATGAGGGCGACGTCACGATCGGCGACGTGATCGGCTGGCTGGCGGAGGACCCCGACACCGACGTGATCGCCGCCTACGCCGAGGGCATCCGCGAGGCGGACAGCTTCCTCGCCGCCCTCGCCGCCGCCAGGGCCGCGCGCAAGCCGGTCGTCATGATGAAGGTCGGCACCAGCACGCTCGGCGCGCACGCGGCGCAGTCCCACACCGCCTCAATCGCCGGCAACGACGCGGTGACCGACGCCGTGCTGGCGGAGTTCGGCGTCGTCCGCGCCCGCACGACCGAGGAGATGCTGGACATCGCCCTCACCGCCACCCGCCGCATCTATCCCGTCCGCAACACGCTGGGCGTCATCACCATCAGCGGCGGGGCCGGCGTGCTGATCTCGGACGCCGCCGAAGCGCTGGGCCTACCGATGCCCGAGATGCCGGCGGAGGCTCAGGCCCGCCTGAAGGCGATGCTGCCGTTCGCCGCCCCGCGCAATCCGGTCGATTGCACGGCGCAGGCCTTCAACGACATGAGCCTGATCGGCCGCTTCACCGATTCGATGGTCGATGACGGCGGCTACGCCTCGGTGCTCGCCTTCTTCACCCAGGTCGGCGGCGCCGCCAGCGTCGCACCAAAACTGCGTGAGCAGCTCAACGCCTCCAAGGCGCGGCACCCGGACCGGCTGTTCGTGCTGTCGGTCGTGGCCCCTATCGAGCGTATCCGCGAGTACGAGGCCGACGGCTTCGTGGTGTTCGAGGACCCAACCCGCGCCACCGTCGCCATTCACGCCATGGGCCGGTTCGGCGAGGCGTTCTCGAAAACCGCAAGCTTACCACCCCCTGCGGTCCCGCCAATTGACCTGCCGCTCACCAACCCCTCCGAGGTCGCGGCCAAACGCATCCTGGCGCAGGCCGGCATTCCTGCCGCGCCTGAGGCGGCCTGTGCCACCGTGGACGCTGCGGTTGAGGCGGCCGAGCGCTTCGGCTACCCCGTCGTGCTCAAGGTGCTGTCGCCCGACATTGTGCATAAATCGGAAATCGGCGGCGTCATCCTGGGCGTGCGCGGCGCCGACGCCGTGCGAGCCGGCTTCACGACCCTGCTCGACCGGGCCAAGACCGCGATGCCGGAGGCTAGGCTCGAGGGTATCCTGGTTGCCAAGCAGCTTCGCGGCGGCGTCGAGTGCATCTTGGGCATCCAGCGCGACCCGGTGTTTGGCCCCGTCGCCATGTTCGGCCTCGGCGGCATTTTTGTGGAAGTGCTGCGCGACGTGGCGCTGCACCGCTGTCCGTTCGGCCCCGATGTGGCGGAGCGCATGATCCGCAGCCTGCGCGCGGCACCTGTCCTGCTGGGCGCGCGCGGCCGGCCGGCGGCGGACATCGCGGCGCTGGCGGCCATGCTGTCCCGCCTGTCCGTCTTCGCGCATCAAGCGGGTCCGCGGCTCCGCTCCATCGACCTCAACCCGGTGTTCGCCATGCCGGAAGGGGAGGGCGCCTACGCCGCCGACGCGGTCATCGAGCTCGGCGACGCGCCATGATCGACAAGCGCGTCCAGTCCATGGCCGAAGCGATGGCCGGCATCGCGGACGGGGCCACGGTGCTGATCGGCGGCTTCGGCTCGGTCGGTCAGCCGAATGCGCTGCTGGAGGGCCTGATCGAGCAGGGCGCCCGCGATCTCATCTGCGTCGCCAATAACGCCGGCACCGGCCATACCGGCCTCGCCCGGCTGATGGAGCTGGGCCGGGTGCGCCGGATGATTTGCACTTTCCCGCGCAGCGTCGGCTCGGTTGTGTTCGAGGAGTTGTATCGCGCTGGCAACATCGAGCTGGAGATCGTGCCGCAGGGCACGCTCGCCGAGCGCATGCGCGCGGCTGGGGCGGGCATCCCGGCGTTCTACACCGCGACGGCCGCGGGGACGCAGCTTGCCCGCGGCAAGGAAGTTCGGGAAATTGGCGGGCGGACTTACGTGCTCGAACACGCGCTGCCGGGTGATGTCGCCTTGGTGGAGGCGTGGCGGGCGGACCGCTGGGGCAACCTCACTTTCCGCAGCAGCGGCCGTAACTTCAACCCGGTGATGGCGATGGCGGGGCGGCTTACCATTGTACAAAGCCAGCACATGGCCGAATTGGGCGAGCTCGACCCCGAGGGCATCGGCACGCCGGGCATCTTTGTCGATCGGGTGCTGCACGTGCCCTGCGGCGATCCCACGGGTTAGGGAGGACGGGCATGCAAACCCTCAGCCGTGCCGCGATGGCCGCCCGTGTGGCGCAGGACATTCCCGAGGGCTGGTACGTGAACCTCGGCATCGGCATTCCGACGATGGTCGCGGACCACGTCGGCGCCGACCGCGAGGTGATCTTCCATAGCGAGAACGGCGTGCTCGGCATGGGCCCGGCGCCGCCGGCGGACCAGATTGATCCCTGGCTGATCAACGCCGGCAAGCAGCACGTGACCCTGCTGCGCGGCGGCGCCTATGTGCACCATGCCGACAGCTTCGCCATGATCCGCGGCGGCCACCTGGACCTGTGCGTGCTCGGCGCGTTCGAGGTGGCGGAGAACGGCGACATCGCCAACTGGGCCACCAGCGAGAACGACACGGCGCCGGCCGTCGGCGGGGCGATGGATCTGGCGGCAGGGGCGAAGCGGCTGTGGGTGGTGATGGAACACACCACCAAGGACGGTCGCTCGAAACTGGCGCGCCGGTGCAGCTATCCGCTGACGGCGGTGGGGGCGGTGAAGCGCGTGTTCACCAACATGGCGGTGCTGGATATTCTCGCAGACGGATTTCATGTGGTGGAAATGGCCGAGGGTTTGACGCGTGAGGCGTTGATGGCGGCGACCGACGCAGCGCTGCACTTCTGATGCTGCGACAGGAGCGGCTGGGGGCCACGGCGCTGCTGGTGCTCGACGTTCCCGCCCGGCGCAATGCGCTGGCGATGGCGTTGCGCGAGGAGCTGGTGGCGGCGATGGAGGTGCTGGAGGCGGATGCCTCGGTGCGGGCCATTGTGCTGACCGGGGCTGGGGGCAATTTCTCGGCGGGCGCTGATGTCACGGGCATGAACGTGGCCGATATCGCCGGGGGGCGGGAGCGGTTTCGGATCAGTCACCGGCTGGTTCGGTTGCTGATCGAAAGCTCCAAACCGATTGTGGCAGCGGTTGAGGGCTGGGCGGTGGGAGCGGGGCTGGCGCTGGCGCTGTGCT
>JANXVC010000055.1 GCA_025351925.1 Rhodospirillales bacterium
CGTTTCCACTAACGAACGCTGACCGTAGTCGGTAGCAGCTTGCCAGGCCAGGCGGCCCTGTTCCGTGATCATCTTCAAATGGCGGTCGCGTTGTGTGAGTGGATCCAGTTCGGCACTGGCTACGGCCGTTGAACGCGGCGGGATCACCACATCGATGCCATCACCATACGCCGCGACCGTCTGGTAGGTGAGTGCACCATCGTACGCACCATCCGCCGTCACCCGGCCGATCGGGTCGCTGATTTGATCGAGCAGCGGCGCCACCTGGTATGGGTCGTCGACGTCCTGATCCGTCAGGGTCCGTGCCACAATCATGCCGCTGACGGCATCGGCCGCCAGATGCAGCTTGCGCCACGTCCGGCGCGACTTCAGGCCATGTTTCGCCTCTAGCCATTGTCCCGCCCCGTAGACCTGCAGGCCGGTGCTGTCGATCAGCACGTGCAACGGACCGTGTGGCACCAAGGCCGGTTGCATGACCCGCAACGTTACGGCCCGGCGGCTGACCGTGGTGTGGTCAGGCGCCGAGATCGTCAGGTCCATCAGCGTGAGGATCGACGCCATCAGCCCGTCGGTCTGCCGCAACGCCAGCTTGAACGCCGTGCGCAGCATCAGACTGGTCTGGATGGCTGCGTCCTTGAACCGGGCTTGACCACTTGGCTCAGAGGTCTGCCAGCAGCCCAGAGCGGCGTCCTCGATCCACAGCGTCAGGCTGCCACGCCGGCGCAGGCCTGCCTCATACGCCGGCCAGTTCTGCACCTTGAACGACATCTTCGGAATGTGGTGACGGCGAGAGGCGTTGTGTTTGTGCGGCATCGGGACGGTCAGAACCAGAAAGGGAACGGCATCCTACCACCCCTTCAGATTATCGAAGTGCACCAACGCCCTTCAGCCCCGCTTCCGTTGCGGGGTCGTTCAGCACGCTGGCCTCCTTGGCCCAGCCCGTAATCCGGCCCAGGGCCTCGCACGCCTTGTCGTGGTGGCCGTTCCAGAGTAGGTGCCGCAGCCGTTCCACGTCGATCCGAGCCTGGTCAAGCGGGACGAGGGGCAGCGACTCCGCTGGCCAGGGGTGGGGCCAGCGCGTCTGAAACCCAAGTCCATGCGGCAGCGTTCTCTGGCTTCCCCATACGTCGGGGCGACAAGGCAAGAGAGGAAACAAAAATGCCGACCACCACTCACACCAAGGCGGCCGAACATCACGAGACCGCCGCGAAGGCCCATCGTACTGCGGCCGAGCACCACACTAAGGGCGATCACGCCGCCGCCCACGAGCACTCCACCAAGGCTCATGGTCACTCGGATGCGGCCCACAAGCAATCGACTGAAGCACACAGCAAGAGCAGCCAGCACGCCAAGAAGTAGCAGCTAGCAGCTTGTCCGGGCCGGCGTGCTTCAACATTGCGTCGGCCCGGTTTGGCAAGCCCAGCAGCTAGGCTACCTGCGGCTTTGAACAGGACTCCTCTGGTTCAGCCGCGACTTCCTAGACTGGCGCGGAAGTAGAACCGACTCGCACTCGTCTAGGATGCCTGTTGGCCTTTTCCGTTAAGCCGCTTCCTGTTCGGTCCGCCGAAGGCGGGATCGAAGGTCGGGACGGCTTCCCGTCCTGACGCCCATGGCGCTGCAAGGCGCGCAGGGACGGTCAAGGATGGCCGCAGGCCACCGCGCAGCGGCGCACGCAAGGCGTGCCTCCTTGACGGTTCCAAGCACCGTGCCACCAGCCCAGCCGTGAGGGGCTGAACGTGGTCGAGACCTGGAACTCGGCCAACGGGTTCATCTTTTTCGGCAAGGGGGGCGAGGTGGCCAGCAACCGGCTGGACGACCAGGAGGCGTCCGTCCACGCGCTGCACCTGCTGCAATCGTGCCTGGTGCATGTGAACACGCTCATGCCAGCGTGGTGCATGGATCAGGGATGCAGGCGCATTGATCCCAGCCCGCCTGCGGTCAGGCCATGCGGACATAGCTTGGGCGTCCCAGCTCTAGCATGCGGTTGAGCGCATGGACGGCGACCGCCACCTCGGTCGCCCGGCG
>JANXVC010000057.1 GCA_025351925.1 Rhodospirillales bacterium
TCCTTCTCCTCGTGCGTCAGACAGCTGAGATCAGGAAGCTCGGTCATCCCCGCTTTGAATCCCAAGCATCAGGGTCACGTCAAGCCGCCTCACGCGCAGCGCCAGACATTCCAGATCAACGGGGGAGATGAGCAGACACCGCGAAGAAGGCCCTGTGTTGTCCATGGCTTCTCTCCGCCAAGTAGCGCTGCCGTTTGAAACGGTGATGGGGAGAACATGGGGCGTGTTGATCGCGACAGAACTCCTTAGTGCTGCGGCTAAACTTGTTTAAGTTGGGGTGACGTCACCCAGCTGCCTGGTGAAAGGCGCTAACTCGGCCCGGCATCTCAACGATGAACAGCAGCAAGTTACGTCGAGGTCCGGGATGAACCGCCTGGATAGTTTCCTTGTTGGTTTGGTGCGGCTAGCGAAGCGCTCGGTTAGAACCGGCACCTCAAGTCCAACACGACCAAGCGACGCATCCACTGGCCGTTTTGCCAAGGCAGCATGCTCAACGAACTCATCCCCACCATGTTAGCACATCGCCTACAGCCCCTGGTCGAACAATTGCCTAGATGCCGGCAGCGCAGGCGGTCTTCAACAAAATGTTCGGTGCTGTCTTAAAATGAGGAGAGACTTGAGGTTTTTCCGAGCATTCCTTTCTGCTCTGTTTTGTTGTCAGTGTTTTGGAGAACTGATCCCTGGTTTGTTGAGTTTCAGTGATCATGACAATCTGCGTGCTTCATGGCGTCAACGATCGTTTTGCCTGCCTCGGCAGCGCAATGCCGGGGTGTGCCGAGGCTTACGCAGACTTGCCCATGAATGGACGGTGCGTCCTGTAGCCTGTGGCGCCCTATAGGAGAAAAGGAAAAGTATAATTCTAAGTATAAGAGTGTATGGGATATTCTGCGTGGGTAACTGGGTGTCCGATGGGTCTTTCTGCGCAGTCCTCGTCCTCACCCATGGGAACATCTGCGCAGACCCTGTGAAGGTCTGCGTGAGCATCTCCATTGTCGGCTTAGCGCTCCTGGGAGGCTCTGCGTGGATAAGTCAATGGCGCCCGAACATGGGTCCTTCTGCTTGGCACTGTGTCAGGGTTACGTCGAGACATGGGAAGTTCTGCGCAACGACTCGTCTCGGTTCGGTTATGCATGTCTATCGAGGAGGGCTCGGACGTGGATATCGCCAAGCAGCTTGAGATATTCGGTCTTGAGGAGACCAAAAGGCTGGCGTCTGCTACGCTTGTTTCCAAGCGACAGCGTGACCGAATGGCCCGTCGGATTGACACGACCCACGACATTATGTCCTCGCTGCCGGAGGGCGAGGATCTGTCGTTCCTTCACAGCGGCCTTTGCCAGACATGCCTCCCGCATAGCCGGCCTGCGCAGAATCACACAGTATGGCGACGCACTAGCGGACGTTTCACGCTTTCCATAAGCCCCGGCACTCTGGTTAAGGCCGACACCTCCCCTGACGACGACGGGTATGTCGGCGTGCCTTTCGGAACGAAGGCCCGGTTGATCCTCATCCACTTGCAAACCGAGGGCCTGCGTAGTCGGGTCGTCAACCTCGGACCTAGCTTGTCGGCGTTCATGCGTTCGCTAGGTTTGGCCGTTACGGGCGGGGAGCGCGGCACGATCGCGGCGACGAAGGAGCAGGTGCTCCGCATCGCTCGCTGCAATTTCAGTCTTCAATGGTCCGACACGGACACTTTTGGCACCAGGACGTATATCGCCGACCACCGTATCGTCGACGGGCTGGACCTCTGGGAGGCAGGCAGGGGAGGCGAGTGGAACGGCATCGTCGAGTTGTCGGAGCGCTTTTACGAGGAATTGAGGAAGCACAGCGTTCCCCTCGATAAGCGTGCCATTTCCGAGCTTAGCAACAACTCCCTTGGCCTCGACCTCTACACGTTGTTCGCCTACCGCCTGCCCCGGTTAAAGGAGAGCTTGCATCTGCGCTGGCGCATGCTCCAGTCTCAGATTGGCAGTGAGGAGACCCAGACGTTCGAGTTAGCCCGTCGCGTCCGCGGCGTCCTGCCAGAGGTTTTGGCTGTCTACCCGCATGCGAAGGTTGAGATCACGTCGAGTGGCCTGACGCTTCGCAAGAGTGAACCCCCCGTGCCGAGCCGTGCCGTCCGGGGCTTTCGGGTAATCGAGGGATAATTCGATGCGCAGAATCACCCATGCGCACATTTTGAAGGCCGGCCGGAGGCGGCCACTTTGACGACTGTCGCAATCGGATGTGGCTCTTATTGGGTTCCGGGGTGGTGAGGTTGGGACCGTGGCGCGGGGCTGAGGGCGGCTGGCGCGAAGGCAAGATCGGGAGTAGCTGACCGGCTCGCGCGAGGAGCTTTTGTCATGGCCGTATCTGGCTTGGTCAACCTTTCGGGCCTGGTCGACGATGCCAAGTGCTTCGCCTTCGTGCGCCAGCACCGCTGGCCGGACGGCGTGCGCTGCCCTGTGTGTGACAGCGACGCCGTTATCCGGGACGGATGCGACGACACGCAGCTCTGTCGGCAGCGCTACCGGTGCAAGGCGTGCGCCGGGCGCTTCGACGACCTGACCGGCACGGTGCTGGCCGGGCATCACCAGCCGCTGCGGGTATGGGTGCTGTGCCTCTACTTCATGGGCCTGAACCTTTCCAACCGACAGATCGCCCTGGAGCTGGGCCTGGATGCATCGGACACACAGGCGATGACGGAGCAGCTACGCCGCGGTCTGGTCGCCAAGACACCGGCGGTGACGCTCAAAGGCCAAGTGGAGATCGACGAGGTCTATGTCGTGGCCGGGCACAAGGGCCAGCCGGACGAAGTGGCCAAAAGGGGCGGCTCGGACGGTGCCGCAAGCTGGCAGGCGCGCCGGGCAGCGTGGTGCATGGATCAGGGATGCAGGCGCATTGATCCCAGCCCGCCTGCGGTCAGGCCATGCGGACATAGCTTGGGCGTCCCAGCTCTAGCATGCGGTTGAGCGCATGGACGGCGACCGCCACCTCGGTCGCCCGGCG
>JANXVC010000064.1 GCA_025351925.1 Rhodospirillales bacterium
CGCACAGCCCAGCCAGGGTCGCATGTAGGGTGGGCTGGTTGTCCTTGACGCGGACCAGCAGGGCGTTGCCGGTGGCCGCGGCTTGGGCGAACGCGTCCTTCTGGCAATGCAGCGCGTCGGCGGTGAACAGCACGCCGGTGACGCCAAGCTCGGCCATCAGCCGTGGCACCGCCGCGATCTCGTCCGGTGCCCCACCCAGTTCCTGATGCGCGAGGATCAGGGCGGCGTCACTGGCGAAGGCGCTGAGCACATGGACCGCTTTGCGGTCGGTGAGGTGATCAAAGCTGCCGCGCAGCGTCTTGCCATCAAGCGCGACCATGCGCAGCGCCTCCGGCGTGCTCTGCGTGTTCAGATCGCCGGCATGGCGGCGGAACGCGGCTTCAAGATCGTCACGGCCGAGTGTCAGGAACAGATGGCGCAAGGTGTTCACCGCCGGAGCGCGCTGGAAGCAGGCACCGAAGACGGTGTTCAGGCGCTCGCGCTGCAGGGCGATGAAGGCGCTGATCTTCTTGTAGGAGGTCGCGCCCGCAAGCGTGGCCAGGACCGAGAACAGCAGCAGGTGGCTCATGCTGTAGCGCTGACCTTGGGCACGGCGCGGGTCAGGCACTTCGGCGAGTGCGGCAAGCAAAAAAGCGAATGGCACGGGGCGACCTCACGAAGCTGGAAGGTCGCCTCCATACAACCGTTATCTCAGCCCGCCGCCACTCACGCCCAGGCCGTTACGGCAGAACTGAATGGCCCTGGGCTGCCCGGACGCGGGCCGTGGCGCTTGGCCTTTTCTGGCCGGTTGGGCTTCTGGCCTTTCGATGGCGGCAGGCTGGAGTTGTCCGGCGTCTTCAGCGGCGCTCCGAGCTTTGTTTCCAGCTCCGCCACCCGCGCCGCCAGTGTTTGGACCTGCGCGGTCAGTGCCTGGACCTGCGCCCACAACGCCCGGATCAGCGCGTCCTTCTCGTCGTGCGTCAGGCAGCTGAGATCAGGAAGTTCGGTCATCCCAGCCTTGAATCCCAGGCACCAGGGTCACGTCAAGCCGCTTCAGACGCGGCGCCAAACACTTCGGATCGAAGGGGAGATGAGCAGCTACTCGAGATGCCCAGACGACGCATGTCGGCGAAGTTGCCCTCCGGCGTGTCTTGCGTGTACTTCCAATAAAGCCCTGCCGTGATCAGCATGAGAACTGCCGGCAGAACTTGGGCATAGCGCCATGCCAAGCCCATGCTGAAGCCCCACGCCGCGACGCCGGCGAGGACGACCGGCATGACACTCTGCGTAACACCGCCGCCCGCATTGCCCCAACCACCCACCGTCGCATTGGCGGTGCCGACCACATTGGGTGCGAACATCACCGACGTGTGGAACTGGGTGATCACGAAGCTCGCGCCGATGATGCCGATCAGCAAGCGGAACATCAGGAAGGAGGTGTAGTCCCAAGCGAATGCGACACCGATGACAGGCAGGGCGCCAAATGCCAGAAGTGCGGTGTAGGCCAGGCGCGGCCCGTATTTGTCGCAGAGCGGTCCGATGGCGAAGCGGGCGAGCACAGTCGCGAACACGCCGGCGATCCCGATTGAGTAGACCTCGTCGTTCGTCAGTTTCAGATCCCCCGCGATGACGGGCATCAGCGGCGCCGTGGCGAACCACGCGAAGAAGCAGACGAAAAACGCAATCCAAGTCAGGTGAAACGCCCGCATTTGGGGCGTTCGCAGGCTGAAAAGGTTGATACGCGTGGCTTTGTTGGAGGGCGGCATGGAGAACTCCTGCTCAAGAGGGTGAAGTCGCCTGCGGCAGTCAGCAGCGCACCGCAACCGGCCTCGGCCGGTTGCGGTGCTTACTGATTAGGCGGCGACGCCCAGCTTGGCCGCGATGGCCATCAGCAGGTCGTTGTTGACCTGCATCACCGTCGCGTTCGACTTGAGCAGCCGGTTGTTCGCCTCCAGCAGCGCACTATTGGTGGCGAGTGCCTCGGCGTTCTCGGTGACCACGGTGGAATTGCCGGCCAGGATGGCGTTGTTCTTGGCAAGTGTGTCAGCGTTCGCCGAGATCTTTGCCGTATTAGCTGTCAAAGAGGCCTTGTTGCCGGCCAGCAGGCTGTTGTTGCCGGCCAGTGCCTCGCTGTTGGCCTCGATGGTGGCGTGGTTCTCCGCTATCAGGCTCGCGTTTTTGGCAAGCACGTCGCCGTTGGCGCCTATCTTGGACGAGTTGGCGGCGAGGGCTTTGCGGTTGGCTTCGAGACCGGACGCGTTACCCTTGATAGCCGACGAGTTCTCGACCAACACCTCGTGATTCTCGGTCAGCGTGGCCTTGTTGGCCTCTATGGTGGCATGATTCGAAGTCAGCATGGTGCTGTTTGCCGCCAGTGTTTTCTTGTTGGCAGTTAGAACCGAGCTGTTGCCAGCTACAATACCATGGTTTTCCTCGATCAGGGCATGGTTGCCCTTAAGGGTGGTAGCATTGGACTGAAGAAGCGCGTTGTTCTTGACGAGCAAGGCATTGTTCGTCTCGATGGATGCAGAGTCAGACATAGGTTTTTGGCTCCAGGAAGCAGCGACGGGTTTTCCGTCGCCGAGGGGCACTTTCCTGCCTGCATCGTTGCGGGCACCAACGCGCTGTGCTTGACGCGCGCAGAGGCGACGCCGTTGTCCCCCGTTCTTGTGTAAGCAATCCTTATGCCAACTGCTGCCGCAGCAGTCCGGGGCTTGCCTCCACTCATGCAACCGCTTGGGGACCTGCAGGATGTGACGTCGCCATTTTTGCTGTTGAGCGACGGCTCAGCCTTTTGACCTTGCTACATAGCACGTTTTCAGCCTGACTAGCCATGACCACAGTGCCGGAAGTAGTTGACGCATTCTTCCCGGGTCAGGGTTTGAGAGATCTTGCCAATGGCCCGCCATAGCGCATCGACCGTCCGAATGGCTGCTTTCCGCAACAATGCTTTCGTCTTCGCGAACACCATCTCGATCGGGTTCAGGTCAGGGCTGTAGGCCGGCAGGAAGAGCAGAGCTATCCCGGCGGCCTCAAACGCGTTGCGAACGCCGGCAGCCTTGTGGACAGGCAGGTATGTTTCCCCCGTCTTTGGGCGCCACGGGCCGATCGCCGCCCCGCGTGTATGCTTCCTGGCATTTCCCGACGGACGCCGAGCATGACGTTTCCGAGCTGCGCCGGGCATCGCCTCCCGGCTGGGATCATCAGCTGCGCCGCCCGGGACCGCACTTCAGGTGAAAACGTGTTCGTCGTTGCCTTGTCCATCGCTTCATCGTCTCGCGAGTGGGAGCCTTCGGCAAACCCGGAGCGGTTCAGATCGATTGCAGGCGAGCAGGCGTCCTATCACAAGGACCTGGGTTGCGGGCCGCTTGCTCGCGATGCGGCGTGGCCCCACCTTCCCTGCATGTTTACTGTATCCGAAGAAGATGCCGCCGCGATCCGTGCCGCTTTTGAGTTGGACGGCGAGTTGTCCGCTGCCATCGAGCTGCGGCGCAGGTTCCCTGGCATCACTGACAACGCTCAAGCGCGGATGTGCGCCCGAAGCATCGCGGGGTGGAACCCGGCCCCCATTCTACCGCAGCCCGTGACGCGGCTGCGGCCCAAGAAGCGCACATAGGCCGTCACATTCGCGCTCGCAGACCGGCGCTAGGCATCAAACAGGCCTGTGTTCAGATCGACGGCATAGGACGGCGCGACGGGAGACAAGCGAGTAGCTGCTCAACGCCCCCTGCGAGGTGGCGTGTGGGAGGCTCTGCATAAA
>JANXVC010000069.1 GCA_025351925.1 Rhodospirillales bacterium
CGCCGCGATCGAGGCCGCCGCGGTCGAGGCGGCGATGCAGGCCGCCACCCGCGTCCGCGACGAGCTGGCGGCCGCCATCGCCGCGCTGCGCGGCAGCCTCGGCCAGCTGGACCGCGAGGCGCGGGCGCGGCTGACTGCGGTGTTCCAGCAGGTGGACGCCGAGTTCCAGGCGCTGTTCGGCCGCATGTTCGGCGGCGGGCGGGCGCACCTGGCGCTGGTGGGCTCGGATGACCCGCTGCAGGCGGGCCTCGAGATCTACGCGCAGCCGCCGGGCAAGCGGCTTTCGGCGCTGTCGCTGCTGTCCGGCGGCGAGCAGGCGCTCGCGGCGCTCAGCCTGATCTTTGCGGTGTTCCGCTGCAACCCGGCGCCGGTCTGCGTGCTGGACGAGGTGGACGCGCCGCTCGACGACGCCAACGTGGAGCGCCTCTGCGGCCTGCTCGCCGATCTTGCGCGCGACACCGCGACGCGGTTCCTGGTGGTGACGCATCACGGGCTGACCATGGCGCGCATGGACCGGCTGTATGGCGTGACCATGCAGGAACGCGGCGTGTCGCGGCTGCTGTCGGTGGACCTGGGCCAGGCCGCCGCCTGGGCCGAAGCCCGTGCGGCCGAGTAGCGCGCCGGTGGAGCCGTTTATCAACCCGCCGGTGCTGGATGAGGTGTTGCGCCTCGTCGAGGCGTTCGTCTTCGCCAGTGCACAGCCAGTGACGGCGGCGACCCTGCGGTCGCTCGTCCCCGAGCCGCTCGACCCGGCGGCGGTGCTGGACGCCCTGCAGCGCCAGTGCGCCACCCGCGGCGTCTTGCTGGTCGAGGTCGCGGGTGGCTGGGCGTTCCGCACCGCGCCGGACCTGGCGGGCGCACTCGGCGCGGTGCTGACGCCGCCGCGCCGGCTGTCCCGGGCTGGCCTGGAGGTGCTGGCGGTGGTGGCGCTGCACCAGCCCGTCACCCGCGCCGAGATCGAGGCCGTGCGCGATGCCGCCCTGGCCCAGGCAACGATGGACGCCCTGCTCGAGGCCGGCCTGATCCAGCCCGCCGGCCGCAAGGAGGCCCCGGGCCGGCCGACCCTGTGGGTCACGACGCCGGTGTTCCTCGAGCGGTTCGGGTTGCGCAGCCTGCGCGACCTGCCCGGCGTGCAGGGAGTCGGCCTCCAAGACCCCGGCGCCGTCACAGCCGGCAGCGCGATCGGCCAAACGCCATGACCTTGCGAGATCAGGCTCCCGGCCGCAGCGACCCAGACGGCACCGCGCCCGGCACCTTGGTGCTGCCGGAACGCAGCGTCGAGCCGACCGCCGCCGGCCAGGCCGCGCTCGACACCGCGGAGGCGCTGGCCCGCAAGGCGGCCGCCCCGGCGACGCTGCGCGCCTACAAGGCGGACTGGACCCACTACGCCGCCTGGTGCGCCGAGCACGGCTTCGTGCCGGTGCCGGCTGTGCCGGCGACCGTCGGCGCCTATCTCGCGAGCCTGGCCGGCAGCCACGCGCCGACCACCATCCGGCGGCGGCTCGCGGCATTGGGAAAAATGCACCGGTTCAACGACCTGCCCTGGAACACGGCGCACCGCGACATCCAGGGGCCGCTGCAGGGCCTGCTGCGCACCCATGGCCGGCCGGTGCAGAAAGCGGCGGCGCTCACCCTGCCCATGCTGCGCCGGCTGCTGGCCACCTGCGACCGCAGCGCCCGCGGCCGGCGCGACCGCGCGCTGCTGCTGATCGGCTTCGCCGGCGCCCTGCGCCGCTCCGAGCTGGTGGCGCTGCAGGTGGAGGACGTCGCCGTCACTGCCAGCGGGCTGCGGCTGCGCATCGCCCGCGGCAAGACCGACCCAGCGGGGCAGGGGGCCGAGGTCGGCCTGCCGCGCGGCCGGCACGCCGAGACCTGCCCCATGCGGGCGTTCGACGACTGGCAGGCGGTGGCACGGCGCAAAGCCGGCCCGGTGTTCCGGCGCATCAGCACCGCGGACCGGATTGGCGAGGCGGCGCTGCACCCGGACACGGTACGCCGCATCCTCGCCTATCGCGCTGCCCTGGCCGGGCTGGAGCTTGCTGGCTTTGAGCGGCTGAGCGCGCACGCGCTGCGGGTCGGCTTCATCACCGAGGCCTACGCCCAGGGCGTGCGCGACGAGGACATCATGCGCCACACCCGCCACCGCGACCTGCGCACCATGCGCGGCTACGTCCAGCGCGCCGGGCTCGTGGACGACAGCCCGGCCGGGAAGCTCGACCTGTGACGGACTACCGCACGCCGTGGGACACTGGCCCGGCGCCCGCCAAGCCGGCGTTGCTGCCGGACCCACACAAAACGCCGCCCAGACCGCGTGGGCGACGACCGATCAGGGTCAGCGCGGCGGCATACGGGGCAGGGGCCGCGCCCGGCTGGCTGTATCACCACCTGACCGCCAGCGGCCCGGCC
>JANXVC010000039.1 GCA_025351925.1 Rhodospirillales bacterium
CCGGGCCGCGGCCAGGGATAGGCGTGGGCCTCGAACAGGCGCTCCAAATAGCGCTGCACCAGGCTGTCCCAGGGCAGCGCGCGGGCGATGGCGAAGAACAGCTCGTGCATCATGTGGATGCGGGTGCGCCCGGCATCGACCTGCACCGTCAGCATCGCGCGCTCCTGTCCCAGGCCGGTCAGCCCGTCCGCCACCGGGCCGAACGCCGCGTCTTCCAAGATGGCGAGCTTGACCGACGCGCCGCCCGCCGGCACGAAGTCCGACAGGTATTCGCGCTCGACGACCGACCGCCACTCAGCGAGCGGCAGCGGCTTGGTCGTCAGCACGTCCATGCGACGGCTCCCGGATGAAGCGGATGGCGTAGTAGTCGTGCTGCTCGCCGGCCTCATCGAACAGCGTCAGCCGTTTGGCCCCCTTGCGCCCGGTGGAGCCGCCGAGCTCGAAGCGGTGCCCCTGGCCGCTGGTGGCGTCGGGCTGCCGGTCGAGGCGCAGCAGGTCGGTGACGAATTCTTCTTGCGGGTAGTCAATGGCGGCAGCGGGCAGCACAGTCAGCTGGTCGTGCAGCTCGGCCAGCGCCACGAGCGGCCCAGGGCCGGGACGGGTGGGGCGCCACGCCGGATCCTCGGCGCGGGCCTTACTCTCATACAGCACGAACAGGCGGTCGAGGAACTGGCGGGCGTTGAACCGCTCCGGCCGCTGCTGCAGCGCCTTGAGCTGGGCGGCGAGGAAGCTCGGCCGGATGCGCCGTTCCAGCTTGCGCCCAACCCGCACGCCCTGCGCCCGGCCATCAAGCCGCAGCGCGACGGGGTAGGCGGTCACGCGCCCGTCGCGCCGCACCAGCACGACGCCGGCGGCGTTGGCAGCAACGGCCAGCTCATCGAGCCAGGCACCGCTGGCAAACGCCTCCGCGACATCGTAGCCGAGCGCCGCGGCGGCGCTGGCGAGCGGCTCGCCGGTCCGTGCGGCGTCCGCCTGAGCAGAGGCGAGCGCGGCCGGCAGGCTGGCGACGTTGCCTTCCCTCGCCGCACGGCGCAGGCGGCGCGCGGCTTTGAGCAGGGCCGCAGCCTGCTTCTCGGCGTCGCTTAGATGGATGTCCAGCGCTGCAAGGGTGTCTTCCAAGCCACGCGCGAGCAGGGAGGAATGGGGTGGCTCAGAGTCCATGCACGACAGTCTAGGAAGTTGGGCTGTTAACGGCAAGCTGGCCAGCCATGGCCCAGGCCAACAGGATCAAGACGGCAAGCACACACAATGCGAAGCAGTTCCTGGGAGCACTAGAAAAGACGTTCCCGGCAGCAGCTCCAAACGAAGTAGATCGATATGAACACTTGGCGCAATGGCGACGACAGGAGTGGCCACACCCCCATTGGCGTTAAATTAGCTCTTGATCTAGCGCGCGTCGGTACGATCCTGGGGCAGATGCAAAACACAGCTTCGCTCCCGGCGGATCAATTTGAAGAGTTGCTGCGGCGGCTTCCCGCCGCTCTCGACCTTGACAGCCTTGCCCGACAAACAAAGGCGATCGAGCGCAAGCGTGCGCTCAACAGCGGCGCCGACCTGCTGCGCCTGGCGTTGGCGCGCGGCCCTGGCGGCTTGTCGCTGAGCGAGACTGCCGCCTGGGCGACGATGCTCGGCTTGGCCGAGATGAGCGACCCGGCGGTGAAGTATCGGCTCGACAAAGCGGTCGAGTTCCTGGACGCCGTGATGGCGTGCCAACTGGCGGACAAGGCTCCGGGTGCGGCTGTGCGTTGGCCGAGCCGCAGCTTGCGCGCTTGCGACGGCAGCTGCTTTTGCGAGCCTGGCAGCAAGACGGCCAGTTGGCGGCTGCACGCGGTTTACGACTTCGGTCGCGGCGGCTTCTCGCATTTCGAGCTGACCGACAAGCACGGTGCCGAGGCCATCGAGCGCGGCGCACCTGTGCCAGGCGAGATACGCATCGGCGATCGTAACTTTGCCCGTGCCCCGAGCCTGCACCGCTTCCGCAAGCAAAGTGCCGACCAAGCCGATTTCATCGTCCGGGTGGGCTGGAATGCCTTCAGCCTGACCCGTCAGGACGGCACCGACTTCGATCTCATCACTCATCTCGGCACGCTGCCCGCCGGAATGACGCCGCACGAGGTGATGCTGCGCGCCAAAACGGGTCCGCTGGATCCGCCGTTGCCGCTGCGCCTGATCGTTCAACGCAAAACACCCGAGGCGACCGAGGCCACGCGCAAGAGATTGCGCACCGAGGCGGTGCGCAAACAGAAAGCGCTTGATCCGCGCAGCTTGGTGGCAGCGGAGTTCATGATCCTGGGCACCTCGCTGCCAACCGAGGGCTACCCGGCCGGGGACGTGCTCATGGTCTATCGCCTGCGCTGGCAAATTGAACTCGCGTTCAAACGGTTGAAGTCCCTGCTGCGCATGGACCGCATTCCGAGCCAAACCGAGCGGGCGTCACGAAGCTGGCTCACCGCGCATCTCATCTTGGCCTTGTTGTGCGACGACCTCGGCCAGGAATTCCTG
>JANXVC010000153.1 GCA_025351925.1 Rhodospirillales bacterium
CGCTCCAAGTGGGGCGCTGACCTGTTTGCGGGCGTGCGCTCGGTCATCGGCACCGCCGCACGCCGCGGCATGGACGCCTACCAGGCTATCCAACAAACCCTGCGCGCCCAAACTGCCACCTACCCGGGTTGAGCAGAGACACTACTCTTGTATGCGATGCCGTCGAACCCACTCAGCTTAAGTATTTCAGCAATGATCTGCGTGGGAACATAGTTAATGCTGTCATCTCCCCTCTCAACAGGTTTCGAAAATGCGATATTGATGTCTGACCAGACCTGCTTTTCAGTTTCCTCCAGCGCCCAATTTTTTTTAAGTAAGCTTAGCAAGTTATCGATTTTCACGGCCGAGCAATCGACCAGGTGGAGGTCTTTGAGCACTTTGAATTGTGCAACCGATACATATGACCCGATCAGTGGCCGTATCTCCAACACCGCTGTCTCTTGTTCGGTGGCCAAATACAGGCATGTAATCCCTTTAGGATTTGCGCGCCCGTCAGACGCCTTCTCGGCGAGAGGCTTCATCCTCGCCGGAGGATGGGCGGCCTGAACCTCGAAAGATTGTCCGTCTTGCTGCTCCTCCCGCCAGTTGTACCCGAGCTGGGCACGCCACAGCACACACCCGGCCTCCATAGTGATACTGCGGGAACGGCTGGTAGTTGCAACGGTTTTGAGGAACTCCTCCTGCTCCGGCGTCCTCGCATATCGGAACTCGCGCCGCACTGCCCGGTCAAACTTGCGGTAGCTGTCGAATGATTTGAAAGTCACTGCCAATAGCCCTTTTATGCTGGCACCAGCGCCAGCCGGGAAATCGTCGCCTGGCTCACGTCGTAGCTGCGGGCGATGCTGCGCTGTGTCTCGCCCTCTGCGATCCGCTTCAACGCCTCTCGCTGCTGGTGTGGGGTGAGGGAGGGCTTCCGCCCAAACTTTACGCCGCTGGCCTTAGCGTCGGCTCGGCCCCGCGCGGTGCGCTCAAGGATGCGACGGCGTTCGAGTTTGGCAGCGACACCCAGCATTGCCAGTACTAGCTCGGCAAAGTCCCCGGTTGTGTCCAGCACCGGCTCTGCCAGCGAGCGAAGGCCCGCGCCCGCTTGCTGAATGTCTCGGGCGAGGGTGAGCAGGTCGGTCGTGTCCCGGCTCAAGCGATCCACGGCGGCGACGATCACCACGTCACCAGGGAGAAGGGCGGTGATCAGCCTCTTGAGCTGTGGGCGCTCGGCGGTCGCGCCGCTGACCTTCTCGCGGTAGGTTTTGGCGCACCCCGCCGCCGCGAGCTGGTCGAGCTGGTTGGCGAGGTCTTGGGCGTCGGTCGATACCCGCGCGTAGCCGTAAATGGTGCCGCTGTTCTGCATCAGAATTTCGTATCAAAATACACCAACGATTTCAATGCGCCTGGGTATGATGCAAATATCTTACAGACCGTGTGAAAACCCTGCTTAGAAGGATTCCGGTGCGGCGTGAGAGTTGGTAGGATCCGGCATGTCGCACATTCCCGGCCACGACCGATCCCAGACGCTGCTCCTGCCAGAGAGCGTGGACGACTATGTCGGTCCCGAGAACCCGGTGCGGTTCATCGATGCCTTCGTTGACGGGCTAGATTTGACTGCGGCAGGTTTCGTCCGCGTGGCACCCAGCGGGACGGGTCGCCCGGGTTATGCGCCCAAGGATCTGTTGAAGCTTTACGTTTACGGCTACCTTAACCGGGTTCGGTCGAGCCGGCGGCTGGAGGTCGAGACCCATCGGAACATCGAGGTGATCTGGCTGCTGCGCCACCTGAAGCCTGACTTCAAGACCATTGCCGATTTCCGGCGCGACAACCGCCGCGCCTTTCGCCCGATCTTCCGTCAGTTCGTGCTGCTCTGCCGCCAGTTGGACCTGTTCGGCCGAGAGCTGCTGGCGGTGGACGGCACCCGGATCAAGGCGGTCAACAACAAGGACCGCAACTTCACCCGCGCGTCCCTGGCAAAGTTCATCGAGGTGGCCGACGCCAAGCTTGACGACTACCTGCAACGCCTCGACCAGGGCGACGTCACCGAGAATGGAACAACCGGCTCGCGGGTCAAGAACCTGGCCGAGAAGATCGCCGCGATCCGCGTGCGGCGCACGCGCTGCCAGGAGATGCTGGCGGAGCTGGACCGGACCGGAGAGGACCAGATCTCGCTGACCGACCCCGACAGCCGGGCGATGGCGGCGCACACCCGCGTGGCTGTGGGCTACAATGTTCAGGTTGCAGTGGATGCCAAGCACAAGCTGATCGTGGAGCAGCAGGTCACCAACCAGGTCGTCGACATGGGGATGCTGACGCAAACCGCCGAGCCGGCGAAGGACGTCTTGGGCGTCGAGACCATCGCGGTCGTGGCCGACAAGGGCTACTTCAAGATCGAGGACATTGAGGCCTGCGAGAAAGCCGGGATGGTGCCCTACGTGCCGCGGCCGCAGCGCGGCCCCTCGGTGAAGGCGGGTCTGTTCCGCAAGGACGAGTTCAGCTACGACGCGGCTGGCGACAGCTTTGTATGCCCGGCGGGCCAGCGCCTCCATCCTTATTCATCGTCGGTTCTGCGTGGGCTCAGCAAGATCAACTACACCAACAAGCTGGCGTGCGACGATTGCGCAATCCGCTCGCGCTGCACGAACGGCCGGTTCCGCACAGTGTCTCGTCTCGAGAATGAAGCCGTGTTGGACCGGATGCAGGCCCGATTGGCAGAGCGCCCCGATATGCTCGACCGCCGCCGCGAGACGGTTGAGCACCCGTTCGGCACGATCAAGCAGTGGATGAACCAGGGTACGTTCCTGATGCGTGGCTTGGAGAAGGTCCGCGCCGAGTTCAGCTTGACCGCGCTCGCCTATAATCTCCGGCGGGTCCTCAACATCGTTGGGTTCTCCGAACTGATGGCCGCGGTGGCGGCCTAAAAGGCGCACGCGTGCCGTTTTTGCCGGGCTGACCGGCACGACTGCCCAAAGCCGTGACGTCGAACCGGTGCTTTCCACCCAACCGCTTCTGCGGTTCACCAGCGCCCCACCGTGCGCTTCCGCCGGTCGACTCCACCAGCGTCACAGTGCGGGCGAGTTTCCACACGGTCTG
>JANXVC010000425.1 GCA_025351925.1 Rhodospirillales bacterium
ATGCTGGAGGACGGCACGGTGCTCCGGATGCCGCCGCCGGAAGCCGCCCGCCTCACCGCCATGCTGGCGCCCGGGCAGACGGTCGTGGCCCAGGGGCCGGGCATCGCGAACAATCTCGGCCGGATGGTGAACGTGCGGGCCATCGGCGCGTCGCGTGACCAGTTGGCCCAAATCCAAGCGCCTCCGCCTCGCGGCCCGGGCGGGCCTGACGGCCGGCGCGGCCCGCCGCCCGATGGCAGCCCAGCACCTCGGCCGTAGTGCATGCACTGCCCTGGAGGAGAGACATGCGTCTCCCCTCACCACTTAACTTGAAAGACAACTGACATGCATTGGATCGACCCAGACCACCTGCCGAAATCCGAAGGCACCGTGGACCGCTTCCTGCTCAACCCGCACGGCGAGATCGACGGACTCCTGCTCACCGATGGCATGGAGGTGCACGTGCCTCCGCACCTCAGCAGCGAGATCCGTGCCGCCGTGCAGCCTGGCACACCCATCGCGGTCTATGGCGTGCGGCCCCGCCATGCCGAGATGATCGCGGTCGTCGCGATCGAGGCCGGGCCCGGCAAGCGGATCGTGGACAATGGCCCGCCCAAAAAGGAGGGCGAGCACGGCAAGGATGAGCATGACGGGCCCAAGCACGGCGCCAAAGCGCAGCACGCGCCCATGGAGGCCGAAGGCATGGTGCGACGCTCCCTGCACAGCCCGAAGGGCGAGGTGCGAGGCGCGCTTCTCGAAGACGGGCGCATTATCTGCGTCCCGCCGCATGAGGCCAAGGAGTGCGAGCCGCTGTTGAAGCCCGGTGCCCGCCTTGCGACCCGTGGCCCAGGGCTGACGGTGGACGGGGCGACCGTGATCGATGCGAAGGAGCTTGGGGCGTCGATGACCAGCCTAAAGCCGATGAAGCCGAAGAAGCCCGAGGGCGACGGGAAGCACCCCAAGCCGCACCAGGATGACGGGAAACACCCCAAGCACGCCTGACACAACAAGCAGGCGGCTGCGTGCAGCGGCCGTTCGCCCTGTTCTGGAACGTATGTCGCTCGCCCACGTTCGCCCGATCGAAAGACGTCCTGGCGGGACCTCGGCATAGCGGGACCTCGTCCATCCATTTGCCGACGCACCACACGGGAGTTATCCAATGCAGCCTTCTCCGCCGATGCCGCCTTCGAGCGCGTCGTCGATGGCACGCCGATCGTCGTGTACGAGGAGGGGCGCTGGTCCGACGACCACATGCGTAGGCTGCGCATGCAGGAGGCCGACATCCGCGCCGCAATGCGCCAGCAATGCATGATCGACATGGATCACATGGGCTACGCGATCATCGAGCGCGACGGCACCATCTCGATCATTCCCAAGGAGAAGCAGTGATGTCCTGCAACGAAACGGCAGCCGGCCGCGTGCTGGCCTGGCTGCACATCGGCGACCTGCATCTGGCCGAGGCTGGAGCGGAGAGCCACCGCGATCTCGGCCGCATCGTCGCCCTCGCCAACACCCTCCCGCCGGGCAGCCTCGACTTCGCTGTCCTGCCCGGCGACAACGCCGACGACGGTACGGCCGAGCAGTTCCAGCTTGTCCGCAGTGCCGTGGCGCCGCTGCGCCTGCCGCTGCACATCCTGCCTGGCGACCACGACTTCAAGCCGCGGAATCTTGACGCCTATTACGCCGTGCTCGGCGCCGAGCGGCTGCCGTTTGCCAAGACGGTCGCGGGGCACCGCTGCCTGTTCCTGGACGTCGTCTCCGCCGGCACGGGCGGACCCGATTTCCGCCTGGGCGAGGACCAGCTTGCCTGGGCCGAGCGCGAGCTGAAGGCCGCCGAGGCGGCCGGCCAGGGCGCGGTCGTGTTTATGCACACCTATCCCGCCGACCTGCGCGAGGGGGGCGAGCGGCTCGGCGCCCTGCTGGCCCGGCCGCAGGTGCTGTGCGTGGACATGGGCCACACGCACTATAACGAACTGGCCAATGACGGCGGCACCATCTTCATGGCGACACGCTCGACCGGGCAGATCGAGGAGGGGCCGCCGGGCTTTTCCATCGCCGCCGTGGACGGGCGCACGGTGAGCTGGCGCTTCAAGTCGCTCGATCAGGCATCGCCTTTTGTCCTGGTGACGCAGCCGGGGGACCGGCGGCTGGCCACGCATGCGGGCCAAATCATGGGCGATGCGTTCACGGCGCGCGCCAAGGTGCTGGGTGACGCGCCGATCACGTCCGTCGAGGCGCAGATGGACGACGGCAGGTGGGTGCCGATGGCGCGAACGCCGGGAGAATGCGCGTTGTGGGAGGCTTGGTGCGAGGCACCGGGGGATGTCGTGCGCGTTCGGGCGCGGGATGCCAAGGACCGGACGGATCAGGACGCTGTCCAACTGGCACGCCCAGGCTGGACAGTGCCCGAGGGAGCGGGAGATGGCAGCGACCGGGACCGGGTGGGCACCTGGCCGGAACGGGGCATCCTCGACACCCAGCTCGGCCCCAACCGCAACGGGAAGAAGTGGTGAGCGCCGCCTCGGCATCGGCATCGGCCGCGGACCAAGCGGACGCGGCCCAGCCCTCGACGCGGTCGCTGCGCGGCCTGGACGGGATCAACCTGCTGATGGCCGACGTGCGGGACGGGGTGGGTCCGTATCTGTCGGTGTTCCTCAAGGGGGCCGAGCACTGGGACGCGGGTGCGATCGGCATCGCCATGGCGGCCTCCTCCATCGCTGCCGCGGTCTGCCAGATTCCGGCCGGCCTGCTGGTGGACGGGACGCGCGCGAAGCGGCTGCTGATCGCCGTCTCTGGCTTGATGGTTGGCGCGGGCTGCCTGCTGATCGTGGTCTTCCCGCACTTCGCCACGGTGGTCGCGGCGCAAGCGCTGCTGGGCGCCGCCTCAGCCATCATCCCGCCCGCCATCGCCGCGCTGTCGCTTGGCCTGGTCGGGCGGCGGCTGTTCGACGGCCGGATCAGCCGCAACGAGAGTTTCAACCACGGCGGCAACTTCCTGGCGGCCGGGTTGGCCGGGGTGCTCGGCCAATATGTCGGCTATCACTGGATCTTCTACCTCGTCTGCGGCTTCGCGGTCGCGAGCGCGCTCGTCGTGACCCTCATCAACCCTGCCGAGATCGATCATGATCGCGCGCGCGGCGGCGAGGAGGCGGCCGAGAATGGTCAGCCGATCGCCTTCCACGACCTGCTAAAGCGGCGTGACCTTCTGGTGTTCCTTGCCTCTGTCGTGCTGTTCCATTTCGGCAACGCGGCGATGCTGCCGATGGCCGGCCAGGTGCTCGCCGTCGCCCACCCCGGCAGCGACACCATCGCGCTGTCGGCCTGCATCATCGCCGCACAGCTCGTGATGGTCGGCGTCGCCTGGGCGGTCGGGCGCGCCTCGGGGCGGGGAATCGGGCGCAAGCCGATTTTCTTACTAGCGCTCGCCGTGCTGCCGGTGCGCGGCGTGCTGTTCTCCTTCACCTCGAGCCCCTACGCCGTGGTGGCGATCCAACTCCTGGACGGCGTGGCGGCGGGCATCTTCGGCGTGATCTCGGTGCTGATCGCGTCCGACCTGATGCGCGGCACCGGGCGGTTCAACCTGGCCCAAGGGCTTACGGCCTTGTCCGTCGGCATCGGCGCCGCCTTGAGCAACGCAGCCGCCGGTTACGTCGTGCAGTGGTTCGGCTATGCCACGGGCTTCCTGTATCTCGCGGGCATCGCCGGCGTCGCCCTGGTGTTCTTCGCCGTGCTGATGCCGGAAACCAAGTCGGCGGAAGCAGCATGATGGGCGCGCTGGCCGCCTCGCCCTGGGCCACCTGGGGCATCGCCGCCGCCGTCACGGCCGGGGTCATCATCCGGCCGTTCTCCTGGCCCGAGTTTGTTTGGGCAGCGTCGGGCGCGATCCTGCTGGTGCTGCTCGGCCTGCTGCCGGTGCCGGACGCACTCAGCGGCGTGATGAAGGGCACCGACGTTTACTTGTTCCTGGTCGGCATGATGCTGCTCGCCGAGGTCGCGCGCCTGGAGGGCCTGTTCGACTGGCTCGCCGCCAAGGCTGCTGTCCTGGCAAAAGGCTCTGCAACGCGGCTGTTCACTCTGGTGTTCGCGGTTGGCACCGTTGTGACCGCGTTCCTGTCGAACGATGCGACCGCCGTCGTGCTCACTCCCGCCGTCGCTGCTGTCGTCAAAACGGTCAAGGCCGAGCAGCCGCTGCCCTATCTGTTCATCTGCGCCTTCATCGCTAACGCGGCAAGCTTCGTGCTGCCGATCTCCAACCCGGCCAACCTCGTGATCTACGGCAGCCACATGCCGCCGCTGCTCGCCTGGCTGCCGCGCTACGCCCTACCGTCGCTGCTTTCCATCCTCGCCACCTACTTTGTCCTGCGCTGGACGCAGCGGACCTCGCTGCAGCAGGACATCTCGTCCGAGATCGAGCTGCCCGAGCTGTCGGCTGGCGGCAAGATGGCGGCTTGGGGCATTGGAGCGACCGCGGTCGTGCTGCTCGCCTCGTCGGCGTTCGACATCCAGTTGGGCCTGCCGACCTTCCTCGCCGGCGCCGCCACCGCCGTCCTGGTGCTGCTGCGGTCGAAGTCGGGCCCGACGGCTGTGCTCAAAAACATCTCATGGGGCCTGCTGCCGCTGGTCGCCGGGCTGTTCGTGCTGGTGGAGTCGCTGGAGAAGACCGGCGTCACCAACGACCTGGCCGGGCTGCTGCATGACGTGGTGCAGCGCTCGGCGACGCTTGCGGCCTGGGGCTCAGGCGTCGTGCTGGCGGTCGGCTGCAACCTGGTGAATAATCTGCCGGCCGGGCTTGTGGCGGGACGCGTAGTCGAGATTGCCCAGGTGCCCGATCACGTGCGCGCCGCCGTGCTGATCTGCGTGGATCTCGGGCCAAACCTGTCGGTCACCGGGTCGCTCGCGACCATCTTGTGGCTCACCGCGTTGCGGCGCGAGGGCCAGAGCGTGGGCGCATGGACATTTTTAAAACTCGGGGCGCGGGTGATGCCGCCGGCGCTGCTGCTTGCGGTCGCCGGCGCGTTCGTGTTCGGCTGACCCCAATCATCCTGGAGAACAAGCTAGTGGAAAATATCAGTTCGGCCTGGTTGTACCCGATCATCCTGGTCGCCGGCGCGCTCCAGGCGTGGGGGCCGCCGATGAACGACGCGCTGCGCAGCGCGCTGGCCAACCCGTGGCTTGCCAGCATCGTTTCCTTCCTGCCGATCGTGTTTTTCCTCGCCGTGCTGTTCTTCTGCATTCCCCGTCCGCTGCCCACGACGGACGGGGTGAATGGCATGCCCTGGTGGGCGCCGCTCGGCGGCCTCGCCGGCGCGTTCGCCGTCATCGCCGGCCTGCTGTTCGTCAACAAGGTGGGTGCGGCCGTGTTCGGCGGGCTCACCATCACCGCCAACATCCTCATGTCGCTCGCCGTCGATCAGTTTGGCCTGTTCGGCATGGAGCAGCACAGCCTCAATCTCGGACGCATCGCCGGCGGCGCGCTCATGGTCGCCGGCATCGCCCTGATCTCGTTTTTCTGACCCGGCATGGCCGCGTAAGGCATCAGCACGGGCGAAAGTCAGGCCGGGTTTCGCCCTGTGTCGCTCGATGCGGTGAACTTCCTGCTTGCCGAGGTGCGCGGGGCGCTCGGCCCCTACCTGAACGTATTTCTGGTCACCCAGCAGCACTGGAGCCAGACCGAGGTCGGCTGGGTTACGACGGTCGGCGGCCTGATCGGCCTCATGGCCCAGACCCCGATCGGCGCCGCCATCGACGCGACGCGGGCCAAGCGGGCAGCGGTGGTGCTGGCTCTCACTGTCCTCGCCATCGGCGCCGCCGTCATCTTTGCGGCCCCCTCGTTCTGGCCCGTGCTGGCGGCGAACACGTTCATGGCCGTCGTCGGCGACGTATTCGGACCGTCAGTCTCGGCGCTCACGCTGGGTCTGGTCCCCCGTGCGGCGCTGGCCCGGCGCTTGGGGCGCAACGCCGCCTTTGACCACGCCGGCAACGTCGCCATCGCCGCCGCGGCCGGCGCGGTCGGCTACTTCTTCTCGCAGCGGGCCGTGTTCCTCATGGTGCCGTTCTTCGCAGCGCTCACCAGCGCCGCGGTCCTGAGCATCCCGGCGCAGGCCATCAATGAGGACCGGGCGCGCGGCCTCGATAACGGGACGGCGCAGGGCGAGGGCGGAAGGCCGTCTGGTTATGGGGTGCTGCTGCGGTGCAGGCCGCTGGTGACCTTCGCCCTCTGCACCATGCTGTTCCACTTCGCCAACGCGCCGCTGCTGCCGCTCGTGGGGCAGAAGCTCGCGCTGTCGCATCCGGCCTGGGCGACGGCGATGATGTCGGCCTGCATCGTGGCGGCGCAGCTCATCATGCTGCCGGTGGCGCTGCTCGTCGGCCGGACTGCCGACCGGCTTGGGCGCAAGCCGATCCTGCTGCTGGGCTTTGCCGTCCTGCCGGTGCGCGCCGTGCTCTACACGCTGTCCGACGACGCGGCGTGGCTGATCGGCGTGCAGCTGCTCGATGGCGTGGGCGCGGGCATCTTCGGCGCCATCACCCCGCTCGTCATTGCCGACCTGATGCGCGGGACTGGACGCTTCAACGTGGCGCAGGGCGCGGTCGCCACCGTGCAGGGCGTCGGCGCCAGCCTAAGCGGCTTGGTGGCCGGCATCATCGTGGACCATTTCGGCTACTCGGCTGTCTTCCTCACGTCGGGTGCCGTCGCCTGCGCGGCCTTCGCCGCCCTGTTCCTGGCCATGCCGGAAACCGCGACCGACCACGGCGACGCTGCTTTAGCCGCTAATACAAGTGCGGTTCACTGACGCAGCAAAACGGGTGAACCCGACCTTTGATTTGGCGTCATTGAACGCCCAAGGTATTATGAAGTGAATAGCTGTCCAATATCAGATTGGGGCCAGCCGCATTCCACGAGAAGGTTATCGCTCGACGTATTATGGTGAGATCGACTGTAATGTTCCGGAAGAACAGCAAAACCATATTGTCTGGCCGGCTTCCTTCGACATAGCATTCGCCGCATTGCGGTTCGTTCGACTGCATACGGCGCGCTTTGCAGCTGCCACGGTTGCAAAGATGGCTTCTTCAAGACTCCTTCAAAGGCGAGGGGGCACGATGGACGAGATCGACCGCAAGTTGCTGAGCCTGCTGCAGGAGGACGCGACGCTTGCGATGGCGCAGCTTGCCGACCAGGTTGGGCTGTCCGCCACGCCGGTTTGGAAGCGCGTGCAGAAGCTGGAGGCTGCCGGCGTCATCACGCGCCGGGTCGCGCTGGACCTCCCTGTTCGACCGGCTGGGCGTGCAGGAGTAGGCGGCGTGACCAGCCGCCGCGCCCCGCGGGCCGAAATGCCGTTGCCCAACCGTTTCCTCGACCTTGGAGGTCTTGCATGACGATTGAACATTTGACCCGGCGCAGCCACGCGACCTGCTCGATCACGCTTGCATCGGCCGGCGCTATCCCAGCGGTGCGCCCTACGCCTGGACTGTCGGCCGTGAGGCCGTGCGCCGCCTCGAAACCCGGCTGGGCGTCCGCCTGCTCCACCGCAGCACGCGCAGCGTCACGCCGACCAGGGCTGTTCAATGCTATGACACAGCAAGCATTCTGAGCAGCTTCTTGATGCTTGAGAGACCGGCGCGGTAGCGGTCCTGACTGAGCGTGTCGGTTTGGTTGGCCTTGAGGATGTTGAAGGCGAAACTGCGCAGGCGG